>NZ_JBEAFZ010000080.1:0-95294 GCF_040062415.1 Klebsiella sp. GG_Kp173 | reverse complement strand
CGACGACCTTCGGGTTATGAGCCCGACGAGCTACCAGGCTGCTCCACCCCGCGTCCGTGGAAGCGCACTATACTCCGCTAGCGAGATGATGCAACCTTTTTTCGACCAAATCGACATTTTTGTAAGAATTGGCTTATAAAACGCCACGTTGTGGTGTTTTTTTACACAAATCTGTGCCATCGATGAGATCGCGCATTTCAATAGCTCTGGCGCTTTGTTATCTTCAACACGCACTAAGGCTTCGCAGCAAAAGATGAGACACCATGAAAGGACGTTGGGCAAAATACGTAGCGACGGGGGCAATGCTGGCTATGCTCGCCGCCTGTTCCTCAAAACCGACCGACCGCGGTCAGCAATATAGCGATGGCAAGTTCACCCAGCCGTTTTCACTGGTAAACCAGCCGGATGCCGTCGGGGCGCCGATCAACGCCGGCGACTTCTCCGAGCAGATTAATCAAATTCGTAACGCCTCTCCGCGCCTCTATAACAGCCAGAGCAACGTCTATAACGCGCTGCAGGAGTGGCTGCGCGCCGGCGGCGACACCCGCACGCTGCGCCAGTTTGGCATCGACGCCTGGCAGATGCAGGGCGTCGACAACTATGGCAACGTCCAGTTTACCGGCTACTACACGCCGGTGGTGCAGGCGCGCCACACCCGTCAGGGCGAATTCCAGTACCCCATTTACCGGATGCCGCCGAAGCGCGGCAAGCTGCCGTCCCGCGCCAGCATTTATGCCGGCGCGCTGAGCGACAACTATGTGCTGGCGTACAGCAATTCGCTGATGGATAACTTCATCATGGACGTGCAGGGCAGCGGCTATATCGATTTTGGCGACGGTTCGCCGCTCAACTTCTTTAGCTATGCCGGGAAAAACGGCTGGCCCTATCGCAGCATCGGCAAAGTGCTGATCGACCGCGGGGAAGTGAAGAAAGAAGATATGTCGATGCAGGCGATCCGCGAGTGGGGTGAAAAGCACAGCGAAGCGGAAGTGCGCGAGCTGCTGGAGCAGAACCCGTCGTTCGTGTTCTTTAAACCACAGTCTTTCGCGCCGGTGAAAGGCGCCAGCGCCGTGCCGCTGATCGGCCGCGCCTCGGTGGCCTCCGACCGGTCGATTATTCCGCCGGGAACCACCTTGCTGGCCGAGGTACCTCTGCTGGATAATAACGGCAAGTTTAACGGCCAGTACGAACTGCGTCTGATGGTCGCCCTCGACGTTGGCGGGGCCATCAAAGGCCAGCATTTCGACATCTATCAGGGCATTGGGCCTGACGCTGGCCACCGTGCCGGCTGGTATAACCACTACGGCCGCGTATGGGTGCTGAAAAACGCGCCAGGCGCGGGAAATGTTTTTAGCGGCTAACACTCCTGGCCGTGCCTGTTGACCAGGGCGCCCGGATGACGCCGTTTGCGGCGGCCTCCGGGCGCTGTCATTTTGTTCTGAGGTTCTATGTCTGTTGTAATCAGCGATGCCTGGCGCCAGCGTTTTGGCGGTACGGCACGTTTATATGGTGAAAAAGCGCTGCAATGTTTTGCCGACGCCCACGTCTGCGTGGTCGGGATCGGCGGGGTCGGCTCGTGGGCGGCGGAAGCGCTGGCGCGGACCGGCATCGGGGCGATCACCCTTATCGATATGGACGATGTCTGCGTTACCAATACCAACCGCCAGATCCACGCCCTCAGCGGCAACGTCGGGCTGGCGAAAGCGGAGGTGATGGCGGAACGTATTCGCCTGATCAACCCGGAGTGTCGGGTGACGGTGGTGGATGATTTCGTAACCCCGGAAAACGTGGCTGAATACCTGGGTGCCGGCTTCAGCTATGTCATCGACGCCATCGATAGCGTCCGGCCAAAAGCGGCGCTTATCGCCTGGTGCCGCCGCTACAAAGTGCCGCTGGTCACCACCGGCGGGGCAGGCGGCCAGATTGACCCAACGCAGATCCAGGTCGCTGACCTGGCGAAGACCATCCAGGATCCGCTGGCGGCTAAACTGCGCGAGCGGCTGAAAAGCCAGTTTGGGGTGGTGAAAAACAGTAAAGGCAAGCTCGGCGTGGACTGCGTATTCTCTACGGAAGCGCTGGTCTACCCGCAGGCGGACGGCAGTGTCTGCGCGATGAAGAGCACGGCGGAAGGACCGAAGCGGATGGACTGCGCATCCGGGTTTGGCGCCGCGACGATGGTGACCGCGACCTTTGGTTTTGTCGCGGTGTCGCATGCCCTGAAGAAGATGCTGGCGAAAGCGCAGCGCGACGCTGCGGCTTCCGGGAAGTAGTTCGGCGGGTAAGCGAAAGCTTGAGATTAGCGCTCGCGGGCGGCGGCGAGCACCGCCTCGCTCAGGGCGCTGAGGCCCTGGCTGCGCGAGGCGCTGAGCTGGCCGCGCAGCCCCAGCTCGTCGAACAGCGCCAGCGGATCCTGCGCCAGGATCCCGGCGCGGGTTTTTCCTTCCACGGCGGTTAAAAGTACCGCCAGCAGACCGCGCACAATCCTTCCTTCGCTGTCGCCAAAGAAGTGCAGCCTGCCCTCGGCGTCCTCCTCATAGCCCAGCCAGACGCGGTTCTCACACCCGGCAATCTCATGGGCCTGCGCTTTGCGCTCATCGGTCAGCGTCGGCAGCTTTTTGCCCAATAAAATCAGCTGCCGATATTTATCCTCCCACTGGTTCAGCGGGGCGAAGGTCTGGCGCAGCGTGGCGTCGGTAATGGTCGTGCCGAAGGGGTGCAGGGTCGTCATTAATCCACCAAAATTTCCAGGGCGCGATCCACCGCGTGGACCAGCGCTGCAACATCGTCTTGGGTATTGTAGGGGGCGAAAGAGGCCCGCAGCGTGCCGCTGACTCCTAAAGCCGCCAGCAGCGGCTGGGCGCAGTGCTGCCCGGCGCGCAGGGCAATGCCGGACTCGGCCAGCAGCGTCACCAGATCGCTGTGATGAATACCGTCGAACTCAAAGGCGAGCAGGCTTGACTGCTGGCAGCGGAAAGAGCGGAAGCCCGGCCGTTTCGCCAGCGCCTCTTCCGCCAGGCTCGCCAGGCTGCGGCTCCAGTTTTCCGCCTGGCCGATATCGCTCTGCGCCAGCCACTCCAGCGCGGCGCTGAGGCCGATAACCCCGGCGACATTGGGCGTACCGGCCTCAAGGCCATAGGGCGCCGGCTGCGGCGTAAAGCCGTCAAAGCTGACTTCGGCGATCATCTTCCCGCCGCCGAGCCAGGGCGACATCGCCGCCAGCAGTTCGCTTTTGCCGTACAGGGCGCCGATCCCGGTCGGGCCATACAGCTTATGGCCGGAAAAGGCGTAAAAATCGATATCCAGCGCCTGCACGTCCGCGGGGAAATGTACCGCCCCCTGCGCGCCGTCGACCATCACCACCATCCCGGCGGCGTGAGCAAGGCGGATGGCCTGAGCCAGGTCCGGGCAGCCGCCGGTGACGTTGGACATCTGGCCGATGGCCAGCACCCGGCTGCGCGGGGTGATGAGCGCGCTGAGGCTGGCGATATCCGGCAGGCGGTCGGCGCCGAGCGGCAGCTTGACCACTCTGGCGCCGGTTTGCCCGGCCACCATCAGCCAGGGCACGAGGTTGGCATGATGCTCGGCTTCGCTAACGAGAATTTCATCGCCAGGCTGCAGGCGCGGCCGGACGTAGCTCTGCGCCACCATATTGATGGCCTCGGTGGTCCCCCGCGTCCAGACGATATCTTTGCCGGAGGGGGCGTTCAGCCACGCCGCCACGCGCTCGCGGGCCGCCTCATAGCGCTCGGTCAGCCGCTGGGCGGCGGCGAATTGACTGCGGTGGACGTTGCCGGCGCTCAGGCGATAAAACTGGTCGCTGGCGTCGATCACCGCCTGCGGTTTGAGCGCCGTCGCCGCGCTGTCGAGATAGACGCCGGCATCGGCCAGAGCCGGAAACTGCGCGCGAAAGTGCGCAGGGTTGAATGCGTTCATGGAATTCCTCGTATCAATACCGCGATCGTCGCGCAATTTGTCGGGCGTGACAAGGCCTCTGCGCTCTGTGGAATTGTCCGAATGTGACTCCACGTGGGTCAAAGAGGGTTATGCTGAAAAGTGTTGGGTTTGTGTTTTAACCTATTACTTAACGAGTCACGAATAGTATAAATAGCCGTAAGGAGAGAAAAATGAAAATGACTAAGGCCGCTGCGATTATCTCTGCCTGTATGCTGACTTTAGGCCTGAGCGCCTGTTCCTCTAACTATGTGATGCATACCAATGATGGGCGGACCATCGTTACCGACGGGAAACCGCAAACCGATAATGATACTGGCATGATCTCGTATAAGGACGCGTGGGGCAACAAACAGCAGATCAATCGCTCTGACGTGAAACAGCTGGGTGAGCTGGACGAGTAAGGCAGTAAAAAGGCAAAAAAAAGCACCGCGCGTTGCGGTGCTACATTAAATCACTATGGACAGACAGGGTAAATGTACAGGAAGTGAAAAGGGGTAGCCTTGCTACCGGGGTCTGCAAAGACAGACCAATTGCAAACACAACAACACAACATCACAACCGTAAGCCAAAAGCTTGATGGAACACGCATTCCAAAAAAAGCTTCTCGTTCCGGCTCAGGAAGTGCCGCCACTATAGGTATTTGCTGGTAGAACCTCAACGGACAATTTATAATGGCTCAGATAAAAAAAACTAATAGGTTAACCATTGTTTCCTATTTGTTAAATTGAGTTAACATCTAAGCCAGAATAACCATGTCGAAGCGATTACCTCCTCTGAATGCATTACGTGTTTTTGATGCAGCCGCACGCCATCTCAGCTTCACTCGGGCAGCCGATGAGCTTTTTGTGACGCAGGCCGCAGTCAGCCACCAAATCAAGTCTCTCGAGGATTTTCTGGGCCTTAAGCTGTTCCGTCGGCGCAATCGTTCGCTGCTGTTAACGGAAGAAGGGCAGAGCTATTTTCAGGATATTAAAGAGATTTTTTCGCAACTGACGGAAGCGACGCGTAAACTGCAGGCGCGCAGCGCCAAAGGGGCATTAACGGTCAGTTTATTGCCAAGTTTCGCCATCCAGTGGCTGGTGCCGAGACTGACAAGCTTTAACTCAGCTTATCCGGGAATCGACGTCAGGATCCAGGCGGTGGACCGTCAGGAGGATAAGCTGGCGGACGATGTCGATGTGGCGATTTTTTACGGTCGCGGCAACTGGCCGGGCCTGCGTGTGGAAAAACTGTACGCCGAATATCTGCTGCCGGTCTGTTCCCCGCTGCTGCTCACCGGCGATAAAGCATTGAAAACGCCTGCCGATCTGGCGCAACATACGCTGCTTCACGATGCGTCCCGCCGCGACTGGCAAACTTATACCCGCCAGCTTGGTCTAAGCCATATTAATGTGCAGCAGGGGCCGATTTTCAGCCACAGCGCGATGGTGCTGCAGGCGGCCATTCACGGGCAGGGCGTGGCGCTGGCCAACAATGTCATGGCGCAGTCCGAAATTGAAGCCGGTCGCCTGGTGTGCCCATTTAATGATGTTCTGGTCAGTAAGAATGCGTTTTACCTTGTTTGCCATGACAGTCAGGCAGAACTGGGTAAAATAGCCGCTTTCCGGCAGTGGATTCTGGCGAAAGCGGCAAGTGAACAAGAAAAATTCCGCTTTCGTTATGAACAATAATTACTTGTAGGGTAACAACATGACCAGCCGTTTTATGCTGATATTCGCCGCGATTAGCGGCTTTATCTTTGTGGCTCTGGGTGCCTTCGGCGCGCATGTCTTAAGTCAATCGCTCGGCGCGGCGGAGATGGCCTGGATCCATACCGGCCTGGAGTATCAGGCCTTCCATACCCTGGCGATTTTTGGTCTGGCGGTGGCGATGCAGCGTCGGATCAGTATCTGGTTCTACTGGAGCAGCGTGTTTCTGGCGTTAGGGACCGTGCTGTTCAGCGGCAGCCTCTACTGCCTGGCGCTCTCTCATTTACGCCTGTGGGCGTTCGTGACCCCGGTGGGCGGCGTGAGCTTCCTCGCCGGCTGGGTGTTAATGTTAATTGGTGCAATTCGTCTGAAACGTAAGGGCGTTGTTCATGAATAAGGTTGTCCTCTATTGTCGCCCTGGGTTTGAGAAAGAGTGCGCAGCAGAAATTACCGATAAGGCAGCCCGCCTCGAGGTGTTTGGTTTCGCCCGGGTCAAAGAAGACTCTGGCTATGTGATTTTTGAAGGCTATCAGCAGGATGATGGCGAGAAGCTGGTGCGCGATCTGCCGTTCAGCTCGCTGATCTTCGCCCGCCAGATGTTTGTGGTGGGCGAACTGCTGCGCGACCTGCCGCCGGAGGATCGCATTACGCCGATCGTCGGCATGCTGCAGGGCGTGGTGGAGAAGGGCGGCGATTTGCGCGTCGAGGTGGCGGACACCAACGAAAGCAAAGAGCTGATGAAGTTCTGCCGCAAGTTTACCGTGCCGCTGCGCGCGGCGCTGCGCGAAGCGGGCGTCCTGACCAGCTATGAAACGCCGAAGCGTCCGGTGGTGCATGTGTTCTTTATCGCCCCGGGCTGCTGCTATACCGGCTACTCGTACAGTAACAATAACTCGCCGTTCTATATGGGCATTCCGCGGCTGAAGTTTCCGTCCGACGCGCCGAGCCGCTCCACCCTCAAGCTGGAAGAGGCGTTCCACGTCTTTATTCCGGCGGACGAGTGGGATGAGCGCCTGGCGAACGGCATGTATGCCGTTGACCTCGGCGCCTGCCCGGGCGGCTGGACCTATCAGCTGGTGAAGCGCAACATGTGGGTCTCTTCGGTCGATAACGGCCCGATGGCCCAGAGCCTGATGGATACCGGCCAGGTGACCTGGCTGCGTGAAGACGGTTTCCGCTATCGTCCTAACCGCAACAACATCTCGTGGATGGTCTGCGATATGGTGGAAAAGCCAGCGAAAGTGGCGGCGCTGATGGCGCAGTGGCTGGTCAACGGCTGGTGCCGGGAGACCATCTTCAACCTCAAGCTGCCGATGAAAAAGCGCTATGAAGAGGTGTCGCAGAATCTGGCCTACATTCAGGCCCAACTGGACGAGCACGGCGTTAACGCCCAGATCCAGGCGCGTCAGCTGTATCACGATCGTGAAGAGGTGACCGTCCACGTGCGTCGCCTGTGGGCCGCCGTTGGCGGACGTCGCGACGAGCGTTAATCACTCACCTTGAGGCCAGAGACGCGCATGTCCTCTGGCCTTCGCCGCATGCTTAAGGCTGCGGCGCATCCGACACAATATGCGTCACCTCATCCAGATGACCAATCCTCGCTTCGCCGGAGCGGTTGAACTTGCTTTTGTCGATCAGCAGCAGCGACTGCGCCGCCCGCTTAAGCAGGATCGATTTGAAGTCGGCATTGAAGGCATTGGAGTCCCACAGCGCGCCCTGCGGGTCGATGCCTTCGCAGGAAAAAATAAACAGATCGATCTCCAGCGATTTCAGCTGGGAAATCAGCGCCGGGTTAACGTAGCAGCCATATTTCCGCTGCAGAGTACCGCCGGAGCAGGTGAGCATGATCTGGTCGCGTTTAGCCAGCTCCTGACAGATGGGCTGGCTGTTGGTAAAGACGTGCAGCGGGCGGTCCGGCAGCTGGCGGGCGAGATACCAGCAAGTGGAGCTGGCATCGAGGGCGATGACCATCCCTTCGTCAACCCAGGCCAGCGCTTCGCGGGCGATATCGGCTTTATGCGCGTAATGGCTTTTCAGCCGCATGTGAAAAGGGTCGCCGCTGTCCTGGCTGCGCTGGTGGATCACTTTAGCCCGGCCGTGGTTGCGCAGCACTTTGCCCTGCGCCTGCAGCTCGCTGAGATCGCGGCGAATGGTTTCCCTGCTGACGTTGAGCTGTTTTGACAACGTTTCGGTGGTCAGGCTGCTGTGGTTGATCAGGAGATCGACGATCGCCTGCTGGCGGGCCGCTTTCATTTATTCTCACCCCATCATTGATTGAGCGTCTGCATCAGGCAGACGCTCCGGCATGAGATTACGGCGTGACTCCTTTTTTTAAAAGGATATTTCCGTACTTAGCGCACTCTCCTGTGATAACGATCGCAAAGGCTTTTTGCGCCCGGTCGTAGAAGGCAAAGCGGTCAATCCGCACGATATCCGGGCAGGGGACCTGCGCCGAAAGCGCCTGCCGATAGCGCTGTTCCACCGTCGGGTCGAGCGCATCGCCTTCGACGGCGGCCATCATCACCAGCGGCGGCGCATAGCTGTCTAACTCGAACAACGGGATAATCGCCTGCAGCAGATCGCTGACCCGCAGGCCGTCGGCCCGAATCACCTGCGGACCCATGCTGTGCGCCGGGAAGTGGGCATCGGAAAAAATAATTTCATCCCCATGGCCCATTTCGGCCAGCACTTTCAGCAGTTCCGGCGATATCAGCGGGGAAATGGTTTTGAGCATCTCAGACTTCCTCTGTTAATTCAGGTTCAGTTTGCGGCCAAAAATAGCGGTAGCGGTACGCGACCTGCGCTCTGGCCTGTTCCGGGGAAGAGAACTCGCCCACGCCATACCAGCCAAACATCGCCGCGCCGGCCACCGTGGTTTCGGCATCGTCGAGAACTTTGATCGGTATTCCCAGCCGGTCAGCCTTGATCTGGTTCCACAGCGCGTTGCGGCTGCCGCCGCCGACCAGCAGCAGCTCTTGCGCCCGGAAGCGGCCGATGTTTTCCAGGGTTTGCAGATGCTTCGCCAGCTGGTCGCTTAACCCCTCCAGCGCGGCGCGGTAAAAATGGCCGCGGGTGGTGTTGAGCGTGACGCCCTGCCAGCCGGCGTGCTGGCTGGCGAGCAGGTCGCACTGCATTCTGACGCCCTGGGCGCCGGGCGGGATCGCCTGCGCTTCGTCAATCAGCGTTTGCCACGGCGTGTCAGTGTTCCACAGTAGCTTGCGCACCCACTCGAGCACGCCGGAGGCCAGCCACTGCATCCCCGGGTTATAGCGTCCCGGCTGGCTGTCCAGCTCGCAAGTGGAGCCGCTGTAGTCGCAGAGCAGCGAGGTGTCGACCTGCGCGCTGCGCACCATCAGGATCTCCCAGGTCCCTGAGGAGAGCACCGGCTCATCCTGCCCGGCGCCGGCGCCAAACAGGGCGAACTGGGTGTCGTGCCCGGCCGAGATAACCGGGACCCCGACGGGAAGGCCCAGCAGCGCAGCGGCCTCCGGCAGCAGGGCGCCGATCGGCTGGCCTGCTTCAACCAGCTGCGGGAACAGGCGGCGCGGCAGGCCCGTCGCCTGCAGGATCGGCGCGCTGAAATCGCGCTGTCGGAGATCGAGCATCTGGCTGGTGCCCGCCATGGTGAGGTCGGTGGTGAACTCCCCGGTCAGCCGATGGTTGATCAGCGACGAAATAAACAGCCAGGCATGGGCCTGCGTCAGCAGCTGCGGGTGGTTCTCTTTCAGCCAGATCAGCTTATACAGGGTGTTGAATGCAAAGGCGCCGACGCCGGCGATTTGCTGCAGCTGGCGCGCGGACATATACCGGCTGATGGTGTCCATTACCGCCGCGGTGCGCGGGCATTTCCAGCTGATTATCGGATACAGCAGCGCACCCTGCTCATCCACCAGCGCGCCATCGACGCCAAAGGTTGTGACGGTGATGCCGCGCACCGTGCAGGAGGCCAGCTGGTCATGGATCTGCCGACAGCAGTCGGCAAAGCGCTGCATAATGGCCTCCAGCGACCACTGGTGCCAGTCGCTTTTTTCCGCCGCAATGTCGCTGGCGTTCGCCGTTGCGGCGCGGGCGATAATGTTCCCCTGTCGGTCAACGGCCATCGCCCGCACGTTCGTGGCGCCGCAGTCGAGGACCAGGATTACGTCTTGCTTCATAGTGACTCCCGAAACAACATTGCCGAATGGCGCGGTGCTTATCCGGCCTACAAACAGCGCGCGTCTGTAGGCCCGGTAAGCCTGCGCCACCGGGCTAAACCCACCTGTTAACGCTTATACAGCGGCCCGTAGTTCTGGCAGGCGCGGTAGTCCTGGCCTTCGATGTCCATACCGTGCGCGGCCCAGGCGGAGGGGCGGTAGATTTTCGCCTCTTCCACGTTGTGCATGCAGACCGGAATACGCAGCATGGCGGCGAGGGTAATGAAATCCGCGCCGACATGGCCGATGGTCAGCACGCCGTGGTTGGCGCCCCAGTTAGCCATGACCGAGTACACATCGCTGAACGGGCCTTTGCCGGTCAGGCGCGGGGCAAACCAGGTGGTGGGCCAGGTGGAGTTGGTGCGGGCGTCGAGCTGGTCGTGCATCGCTTTGGGCAGCGCCACGCTCCAGCCTTCGGCGATTTGCAGTACCGGTCCCAGGCCTTTGATGATGTTCACCCGGGTCATGGTGAACGGCACGCCGCCTTCGGTCAGGAAGCGGGAAGAGAAGCCGCCGCCGCGGAAGTATTCATGGATCGCCGGGCACCATTCGGTGGCCGCGAGGCAGGCATCCGCCTCGTTCTGCTCAATCTCCCAGTGAGGTTTCATCGTTGGGTTGCCCTGCGCGTCGCGCTGCTGGCAGGAGCCGTCCAGCGCTGCGGAGCCGGAGTTAATCAGGTGAATGATGCCGTGCTCCGCCCGGCCGGTGAGCGGCTGCCCGGTGACGCGCTCTACGGCCTCCGGCGACCAGTAGGTGCGCACGTCGGCAAACACCTGGGCGGTGCCGGTGAGCTGATGGCCCATCAGCATGGCCACGCCGTTGAGGCTGTCGTTTTCGGTAGCGACGACAAACGGTTCGCGCACCCCGTTCCAGTCAAAGGAGCTATTGAGCAGCGCTTCGGCGGTATCGCCATTGGGGTATTGATCGGTCCAGTGACGCTGGCCCTGGAAGCCGGCGGCGATGGCGTTGTAGCCCAGCGACTCCTCCACCAGCCCTTTTTCCGCCAGCTTCGCGTTGCCCTGCATCATGTCGCGGATGCACATCGCCATCAGCAGGCTCTCTTTCAGCACCGCGCGGCTCTGCGCCTCATTGCGCTTATACTGCTCGGCGTTCTGATCTTCGCCGTAGCGGAAATGTTTATCCGCCCACGCCAGCGCCATCTCCAGCTCGGTTTCATCATAGATTTTCTGATCGATTCGCCGGCGCAGCTCCGTCATGTCGACAGCCTGAACCTTCATCCCGAGCCAGGATTCAAAGAAGTTGTGGTCGACGATGGAGCCGGCGATGCCCATTGAGACGCCGCCCAGCGACAGATAGCTTTTCCCTTTCATACTGGCGACCGCCAGGCCAGCGCGAGCGAAGCGCAACAGTTTTTCTTCGACATCCGCCGGGATCGAGGTGTCATCGGCATCCTGCACATCATGCCCGTAGATGGAGAACGCCGGGATCCCTTTCTGGCTGTGGGCCGCCAGCGCCGCGGCCAGATAGACCGCTCCCGGACGCTCGGTGCCGTTGAAGCCCCAGATGGCCTTCGGGCGCAGCGGATCCATATCGATGGTTTCGCTGCCGTAGCACCAACAGGGGGTGACGGTGATGGTGACGCCAACGTTCTGGCTGCTGAATTTCTCTTCACAGGCGGCCGACTCGGCCATGCCGGCGATGCAGGTATCGGCGATCACACACTCCACCCGGGCGCCGCAGGCATGGCGCAGCTTCTCACTGATAAGCGCGGCGGTGGCTTTCGCCATGTTCATGGTTTGCGCTTCCAGCGATTCGCGGACCCCCATGCGACGACCATCGATTACCGGGCGGATACCGATCTTCGGTAAGCTGATTTTTTTCATTACAGATCCCTCAGGTTATGCGGATAACAGGTTTAGTTCGTCGCCGCTTGCGAGCGGAAACGGGCAAAAATAAAGATGATGGCGAAGCACAGCGCCGGGACCAGTTCGGCGGTCGGGATATTGCCGGCGGCGTCGCTGACAAAGCCCATCACTGGGGTGACGATCCCGCCGCCGATGATGGTCATGACGATAAATGACGAGCCATATTTGGTGTCCTGGCCCAGGCGCTTAATCCCCAACGAGAAGATGGTCGGGTACTGAATGGACATAAAGGCGCTGCACAGGGTCAGGGCCAGCAGACCGACGTGGCCGCCGCTGAAGGCGGAGAGCAGACAGAGCAGCATGGCGATAAGCGCATAGACCGCCAGCACGTTATGCGGCGCGAAGCGGCGGATCAGCCAGGTGCCGGTGAAACGGCCAATAAAGAAACAGACCATGGTGCCGGTCAGGTAGTTGGCGGCGAAACCGGCCGTCATGCCCGGGATCTCTTCGACAGCGTAGCGAATCAGATAGCTCCAGCATGCGGTTTGCGCACCGACATAGCAGAACTGAGCCAGTACCGCCCAGCGCCAGTGGCGGATGCGCATCAGGCGCGACAGCGAGGCGAGAAACGTGCTCTGCGCGCTGTCGCTGTGGTCATCGCTTTGCAGCGACGGGAAACGGGTACAGACGATCAGCAGGGCGACCAGCAGCACGATGGCCACGATAATCATATAGGGGGTTTGTACCGACAGGACCAGGCTGTGCTTCCAGGCGCCGAGCTGCTCTGGCGTCATTTTATCCAGCACCTCCTGCGGCTGATGCGGGACGTTGGACAAAATAAGGCTCTGGCCAAATACCACGGCAATAATGGCGCCAAATGAGTTAAAGGTCTGGGCCAGATTCAGGCGGAAGTGACCGCCGCTTTCCGGACCGAGGACGGTGACAAATGGGTTGGCCGCAGTTTCCAGACAGCCAAGCCCGGCGGCGATAATAAATAACCCAATCAGGAATAAGGTGTAATTCATTACTTCGGCGGCAGGCCAGAACAGCGCGGCGCCGCAAGCATATAAAAACAGACCCGTAAGAATGCCGGCTTTATAGCTGAATTTTTTCATCAGCATCCCGGCGGGGATGGGAATAATAAAATAGCCAAAATAAAAAGCCGACTGGATTAATCCGGCCTGAAAATTAGTCAGGGTAAAGGCCTGTTGAAACTGCGGTAATAAAATATCATTGAGATTATTGGCCACGGCCCACAGAAAAAAGAGGGAGCACAGCAGAGCAAAAGGAATAATGTAGCTCTTACTTTGCCCGCTCTCCATGGCGCGGTAACTTTGCGTTGGTATCGTTGTGTTTCCCATAGCGTCCTCATCAGTTCAGAAGCATTTACAACAGCATTCAGGGCGCAGTCTGGTGCTGCAGCAGACCGCAAAATTAAGTGAGCTCAGGTGACGCGCCGGTGAGTGAAATGAAAGTCACGGCGGAACTCATGGCTTCATTTTCAAATAAAAACCGCCTGTTAATATGATGAGGGTCACACTTAACGCTCTGTGGACCATTTTATGTGATAATTGTCACTTTAATTTTTCAAAATGACTGACCGTTTGAGGAAATAAATTCACAAAACCACAACGCCAATGACCGATTGAATATATATCGTGGAAAACGGGCAAATGTTACAAAAAAATAAAATGCCCGCTTGAAGAAATATTTTTAAGAACGGGCATTTTCAACATCCGCTTAACCAGTCACATCCCTTTTTTTATGATGGAATAATTGACGTGGCTCACAAAATATGGCGATGGAAATTCCCCTGCGATTATTCAGGCTGAAGATGGATAACATTATTCAACCTATCCCACGGTCGCCAACAATAATTACGTTGCCCTGCCGTTGACGGATGATGAGTCGCTAAAAGAGGAAAACAATGGAAAGAAACAGACTGGCCCGGCAGATTATCGATACCTGCCTGGAAATGACCCGCCTGGGGTTAAATCAGGGGACCGCCGGCAATGTCAGCGTGCGCTATCAGGGGGGGATGCTGATCACGCCCACCGGCATCCCGTATGAAAAACTGACGGAAGACAAGATCGTCTTTATTGATGCCGACGGCCAGCATGAGCAGGGAAAACTGCCCTCCAGCGAATGGCGTTTCCATCAGGCGGCCTACCAGACGCGGCCCGATGCCCAGGCGGTAGTTCACAATCACGCAGTCCATTGTACGGCGGTGTCGATCCTCAACCGGCCAATTCCGGCCATCCACTATATGATCGCCGCCGCCGGCGGGAATTCGATCCCCTGCGCGCCCTATGCCACCTTCGGCACACGCGAACTGTCTGAGCATGTCGCGGTGGCGCTGAAGCACCGCAAAGCCACGTTGCTGCAGCATCATGGCCTGATCGCCTGCGAGGCCAGCCTGGAGAAAGCGCTCTGGCTGGCGCATGAAGTGGAAGTCTTGGCCCAGCTCTATCTCAGCACCCTGGCGATTACCGACCCGGTCCCCGTGCTGGATGACGAGGCGATCGCCATCGTGCTGGAGAAGTTTAAAACCTACGGATTACGCATTGAAGAGTGATGCCGCAACCCTAACAGGAGAGACGCGATGGCAAACCGAATGATCCTCAACGAAACGGCGTGGTTTGGCCGGGGGGCGATAAACGCATTAACCGATGAAGTGATGCGGCGCGGTTATCGCAAGGCATTGATTGTGACCGACAGGACCCTCGCGAAGTGCGGCGTGGCGGCAAAAGTCACTGACAAACTGGACGCCGCCGGGCTGGCATGGGACATGTTCAGCGACGTGATCCCGAACCCCACCATCGCCGTGGTTCAGCAGGGGTTGCAGGCCTTTCAGCGCAGCGGGGCGGATTACCTGATCGCCATCGGCGGCGGTTCGCCGCAGGATACCTGTAAGGCGATCGGTATTATTCAGCGTAACCCGGCGTTCGCCGATGTTCGCAGCCTGGAGGGGCTGTCGCCCACCCGTCAGCCCAGCGTGCCGATCTTCGCGGTGCCGACCACCGCGGGTACCGCGGCGGAGGTGACGATTAACTATGTCATCACCGATGAAGAACAGCGGCGCAAATTCGTCTGCGTCGACCCGCACGATATTCCGCAGGTGGCCTTTATCGATGCCGATATGATGGACGCCATGCCGCCGGCGCTGAAGGCGGCCACCGGCGTAGACGCCCTGACGCACGCTATCGAAGGGTACCTCACTCGCGGCGCCTGGGCATTGACCGATGCGCTGCACCTCAAGGCCATCGAGATCATCGCCGGCGCGCTACGCGGCTCGGTTGCCGGCGACGCCGGAGCGGGGGAAGCTATGGCGCTCGGCCAGTATGTGGCGGGAATGGGATTTTCCAACGTCGGGCTTGGCCTGGTGCACGGCATGGCGCATCCGCTCGGCGCTTTTTACAACACGCCGCACGGCGTGGCGAATGCCATCCTGCTGCCGCACGTGATGCGCTTTAATGCTGAGGCGACCGGGGAAAAATATCGCGATATCGCCAGGGCGATGGGCGTCAAAGGGGAAGCGTTAAGCCTGAGCGCCGCGCGTCTGGCGGCGGTGGAGGCGGTGTGCCAGCTAAACCGCGATGTCGGTATTCCCGGCCATCTGCGCGAGGTGGACGTCAGGAAAGAGGATATTCCGGCGCTGGCCCAGGCGGCGCTGGCGGATGTGTGTACCGGCGGCAACCCGCGCGAGGCGAGCCTGGCCGATATCGTCGAGTTATATCAGGCGGCCTGGTGAGGGGCCGGCCCGGGGGAAGCAGGCGGTGCCGCCGCGCCGGCACCACGCTCGGGTAGGGTCAGCGCGTCAGCCGCAGCTGCTGCAGATTGCCATCCAGCTGTAGGTCGGTCTGCAGGCGGGCCACTTCCCGGCAGGTGAAGGCCATCTCCTGATGCGCTGCCAGCTTTTTGCGCCACTTTTCCGGGACCTCTGCCAGGCGGGCATACAGCCCCTCCAGGTCCTGAAACTCGTTCAGCAGCTGGGCGGCGCTTTTCGGGCCAATGCCCGCCACGCCCGGCACCTTCGAGCTGCTGATCCCCGCCAGCCCCCAGTAATCCGCCAGCTGCTCCGGGGTGACGCCGAACTCACTGGCGATGAAGGGGGCGTCCAGCCAGCGCTTCTGAAAGTAGTCGCGGATGCGGATGGTGGGCGACAGCAGCTGGCAGTAGCCTTTGTCGGTGGAGACAATGGTGGCCTGATGGCCCGCCTGGGCCACCTTCACCGCCAGGGTGGCGGCGAGATCGTCCGCTTCGCTGCCCGGCGAGGCCCAGCAGCGGATCCCCCGCTGTTCGAAGGCGGCCCGCAGCGCCGGCATCTCGGCGACCAGCGTATCCGGCATCGGCGCGCGGCCGGCTTTGTACTCCGGCAGGCGCTGGTGGCGCCAGCCGTGGGCGCGATCCTCATCATCAAACACCGCCACCGCGTGGGTGGGCTGACTGTGGACAATCAGCTGCTCCAGCGCATGCAGGCAGGTATCGACGCAGGGCGAACCCTGCACCGCGTGGATGCGGCGGATCAGATTTAACGCGTCGACGATTAACAGATGAACAGCCACAGATACCCCCTTATTCTCAGCGTCTTTAGGGTAACATCGCCATCGGATCGAGGCTATCTGCGCCTGAACAATCAGGAAGATAACGCGCAATTTTCGCTAACTGACCGCCATCAGCGAGCTGGCGACGCCGGGCACGGGCTCGCCGTACCACACCGCTTCCCGCACCGGGACCGGTTTGGTGATAAGCCCGAGGGCGTAAAAGCGATCGGCGATGGTCTGCTGGGCGCGGATCACCGACAGATCCATCGGCCTTGGGCGATGGCTACGGCGGGCGAGGGCGATGCGCAGCGACCGGGCGTCAATCCCCAGCTCTGCTGACAGTAAGCGGGCCGCTTCGCCACGATGCGAGTCGATAAACTGCCCGGTGTGGGTCAGCTCCGTCAGCAGGCGGCGCATGATATCGCCGTGCTGAGCGAGATAGTCCCGTCGCGAGAGATAAAACTGATGGTTGTTGACCCGTCCTTCGCCGCTGGCGACCACCCGCAGCTCGCCGGTGTGTTCGGCGTCGCTGAGCAGCGGATCCCACATCATCCAGGCGTCCACCGCCAGATAGTCGCTGGCGGTCAGCGGGTATTTCGGCGGGGTATAGACCACCCGCACGTCGTTCAGCCCCAGCCCGGCGTCCTCGAGGATCTGCAGCAGCAGCCAGTGGACATTCGACCCTTTATTGAGGGCGATGCGTTTTCCGCGCAGATCGCTGAGCTGGCGAATGTCGCTCTCCTGCGGGACGACCATCGCCACGCTGCGCGGCGCCGGCGGCTCCCATGCCACGTACATCAGTTCGCTGTTGCTGGCCTGGGCGAACACCGGCGGCGCTTCTCCGGTGGTGCCAAAGTCGATCTCGTTGCAGGCGAGGGCGTGAAGGAGCTGCGGTCCGGCGGGAAACTCGCTCCACAGCACGTTGACGCCGAGGCTGGCGAAGGCGGTCTCCAGACTCTGGCGGGCTTTCAGGATCCCGAGGCTGCCGAAGCGCTGGTAGCCAATGCGCAGCTCGCGATCGGCCCCGGTCGCGCTGGCGAACGCCCGCGGCGGCGCAGGCGGACGGCGGCGGCTTTTGATCAGTCCGAGGTTAGCGAGCTGGGTGCGTAAGGTATGCCGACTGATCCCTAACAGCGCGGCCGCCTGGCTCTGATTATCGTCGCAATGCGCCATGGCGTGGCGGATCAGCGCGCTGGTCACCCGCTGCCACAGCGGCTCGCCGGGAAGCGCCAGCTGGTGGCGAATAAAGTCGTCCAGTTCATGATCGCTCGCCGGCGACGGGGCGTCGTTGAGCGTCGCCAGGCGCAGCTGGGCGGGGCTAATCTCCTCTTCTTTACTGAGCAGCACCGCGTTGTGCAGGGTGTTTTCCAGCTCACGAATATTACCCGGCCACGCATAGTCCATCAGCCGGGCCAGCGACTCCGGCGCCAGACGCAGGGTTGGCCGGCCGAGGCGGCGGGCATAGAGCGATAAAAAGTGGTGCGCCAGCTGCGGGATATCCTGCCGACGCTGGCGCAGCGGCGGCAGCGGCACTACCGCGATATTCAGCCGATAGTAGAGATCTTCGCGAAAGCGGCGCTCGCGGATTGCCTGGGCCAGGTCGACGTGAGTGGCGGCAATCACCCGAACATTCACTTTAATCGCTTTGCGCGAGCCGACGCGGGTAATTTCGCGCTCCTGCAGCACCCGTAACAGCTTGACCTGCAGGGGCAGGCTTAATTCGCCGATCTCGTCCAGCAGCAGCGTCCCCCCTTCCGCGGCTTCAAACCAGCCGGGCTGTCCCTGCTGCGCGCCGGTGAAGGCGCCTTTCTCATGGCCGAACAGTTCGGCTTCGGCAAGGCTCTCGGTTAGCGCGCCGCAGTTAACGGCCAGAAACGGCTGCTGGCGGCGGGGACTGTGGTGATGGAGATAGCGCGCCACCACCTCCTTGCCGGTGCCGGTTTCGCCCACGATCAGCACGGTAGCCTCCGTCGGCGCGAGCTTGTCCAGCAGGCTCTGGAAAGCCTTCGATGCCGGGTCGATCAGCGCGGGCGCGGTGGAAGGGGATTCTGGGTTCAGCATAGCGGGCCTCCGGTCGTTGACCTCCTGAACTTATCCTGCGGCGGCGGCGGAAACCAGAGGGGGAAAGGCCGACGGCTGTTGCAAATGCGCCAGCGGATGCGCGGCGGCTGCGGGATTTGCAACAGCACGACGCGCGTGGGATGTTTTCAATTCCTTGATTTTAAAAATGTAATTTTTTATTCACCATTGGCATGATTATCGCTAACACTCATATAACCAAATTAAAACTTCTCTTCGATAAATATCGGATATGGTTATATAGGAAATAGATAATGACGCAGCAAGTTCCCGACAAGATCAATGTCTTCTGGTTCTTACCTACCCATGGCGATGGCCGCTATCTGGGCACCACCGAGGGTGGACGTCCGGTCGATTTACCTTATCTGCAGCAGGTGGCGCTGGCGGCCGACAGCCTGGGTTATTACGGCGTGCTGATCCCCACCGGTAAAAGCTGTGAAGATTCGTGGCTGGTGGCCTCGGCGCTGGCGCCGTTGACCCGCCGTCTGCGCTATCTGGTGGAGGTCAGACCGGGTCTGCAGCCGCCCACTCTGGCGGCGCGGATGGCGGCCACCCTTGACCGTTTATCGGAAGGACGGCTGCTGATCAATGTCGTCACCGGTGGCGACCCGGTGGAAAACAAAGGCGATGGCATCTTTCTCAGTCACAGCGAACGCTACCAGGTGACTCGCGAATTTCTCGACGTTTACTCCCGCCTGCTGCGCGGGGAGAAAGTGGACTATCACGGGGAGCATATTCATGTCGAGGGGGCGGAAGTGCTGTTTCCGCCGGTACAGGAGAATGGCCCGCCACTCTATTTCGGCGGCTCTTCTGAGGCGGCTATCGATGTGGCGGCCGAACAGATCGACAGTTATCTAACGTGGGGCGAACCGCCGGAACTGGTGGCCGAGAAGCTGGCGGTGGTGCGCGAGCGCGCCGCGGCCCGCGGGCGCACTCTGCAATATGGCATCCGTCTGCACGTCATCGTGCGCGAAACGGAAGAGGAGGCGTGGGCCGCCGCCGACCGGCTGATCGCCCATCTTGACGACGACACCATCGCTCAGGCGCAAAAGATCTTCGCCCGTATGGACTCGGCTGGCCAGGCGCGGATGAGCGCCCTGCATCAGGGATCGCGCGACAATCTGCGTATTGCCCCTAATCTGTGGGCCGGCGTCGGGCTGGTGCGCGGCGGCGCGGGAACCGCGCTGGTGGGTAATCCTCAGCAGGTGGCGGAGCGCATCCGCGAATATCAGGCGCTCGGCATCAGCAATTTTATCTTTTCCGGCTACCCGCATCTGGAAGAGGCACACCGCTTCGCTGAGTTGGTGATGCCTCTGCTGCCGCTGGAAAACGCGGCCTCGTCGAAGGCGCGCAGCGTGAACACCGGTCCCTTTGGCGAAACCATCGGCGGCGATAAGCGCCCGGTGCGCCAGGCCAGCGCCAGCTGATGGCCAGGAGCGCGACCATGAGACAGCATACCGGAGGAGGGCGGCGATGAGTGCAGAACCGCATATCGTGATTATCGGCGGCGGCTTTAGCGGCGCGGCGGTGGCGATTGAGCTTCTGCGCCTGGCGCCGAACGGGGTGCGCGTGACGCTGCTGGAGCCGCGTCAGACTCCCGGCGCCGGGGTAGCCTACTCCACCGCGGAGCCGACGCACCGGATTAACGTCCCGGCCGCCCGTATGCAACTGACCGGTGATGAAGAGGGCGCCTTCGATCGCTGGTACCGCCGTCAGCCTGCCTTTGCCGCCGATGCGCAGGCGCTGCGCCCGGACGGTTCCGTCTACCCTCAGCGCGGCCAGTTTGGTCGCTATGTGGCACAGCGTTTTTCCGACGCCGCGGCCGCCAGCGGCGGACGGCTGCGCCACCTGCGCGATCGGGCGTTCGCTTTTGATCAGGGGACGGTTCGCACCGAGGGTGGACTGCAGCTTAAGGCCGACCTGCTGGTGCTGGCGATCAGCCATCCACCGCCTTCGCTGCCGGCGCAAGCCGAAGCCTGGCGTCACCATCCGGCGCTGATTGCCAACCCGTGGCAGCCTGGCGCGCTCGACGCCATCGCCCCGCACGCCCGGGTGGCGGTGATGGGCACCGGATTAACCATGGCCGATACGGTCGCGACGCTGGACCGGTTGGGCCACCGCGGCAGTATCATCGCCTTTTCGCGCCACGGCCTGCTGTCGCGCGGTAACCTCAGCGGCGCGGGGGCAGCATGGCCCGGCGACTATCAGCAGGGCAACTTGCGCCAGCGCCTGCGCCAGATCCGCCTCGATGTGGCGTATGCGGCGCAGCAGGGCCTGAGCTGGCAGGTGGTGCTGGATGCGGTCCGCCAGCAGGGGCAGCGGATCTGGCAGGCGCTCAGCGTCGCCGATCGCCAGCGTTTTCTGCGCCATCTGCGCCATTACTGGGATGTCCACCGCTACCGCGTGGCGCCGCAGGTCGCCGAGGTGCTGGAGGCGCGCCAGCGCACGGGCAGTCTGCAGGTGCAGGCGGCCAGGCTACTGTCGATGAGCGCTGAAGGCGAGACGCTGCGTCTGACGCTGGCGCGGCGCGGCGGCGGCGTGCAGACCCTGAGCGTCGATCACCTGATCCTGACGACCGGACCCGCGCACCGTGCCCTAACCGACAGCCAGCCATTTTTACAGGACCTTGCCCGCCGCGGCCTTATTCGCGCTGATGCTCTCGGCATGGGCCTGGAGGTGGACAGCCGTTCCCGGGCAGTGGCTGATCCGCAGGTTGAGGCGCCGCCGGTGCTGGTGGCCGGTCCGGCCGCCCGCGGGCGTTTTGGCGAACTGATGGGCCTGCCGCAGGTAGCCGACCATGCCGCTGAGGTGGCGGCGCAAGCGTTACTCACGCTCGGGATCCCGCAGGACTCCCGATGTCCAGCGTACTGAATACCCCCCTTTACCTTCCCTGATTCATTTTGACGCGTGCGCCCCGGCGACGGGCCGCGCTATGGAGATTACTATGTCATCACAACGTGAAATTCGTCTTAACGCTTTCGATATGAACTGCGTCGGCCATCAGTCGCCGGGCCTGTGGGCGCATCCCCGGGATCGCTCCTGGCAGTATAAAGATCTGGAGTACTGGGTGGATCTGGCGCGACTGCTGGAGCGCGGCAAGTTCGACGGGCTGTTTATCGCCGACGTGCTTGGCGTCTACGACGTGCTGAACGGCAGCGGCGACGCGGCGATCCGCCAGGCGACGCAGGTGCCGGTCAACGATCCGCTGGCCCTGATCACTCCGATGGCGCTGGTGACGGAGCATCTGGGCTTCGGTCTGACCGCCTCGCTGTCGTTTGAGCATCCTTACCCCTTCGCCCGTCGTCTGTCGACGCTCGACCATCTGACCAAAGGGCGGGTGGGCTGGAACATCGTCACCTCCTATCTGGAGAGCGGGGCGCGCAATATCGGCCAGCAAACTCAGACCGACCACGACACCCGCTATGACTATGCCGATGAGTATTTGCAGGTGATCTACAAACTGCTGGAGGGAAGCTGGGAGGACGGGGCGGTGCTGCGCGACAGAGAGCGCAAGATCTTCAGCGATCCGCGGAAAATCCATCCCATTAACCATCAGGGACAGTTCTTTTCCGTGCCTGGGATCCACCTCTGCGAGCCATCCCCGCAGCGCACACCGGTACTGTATCAGGCGGGAGCGTCCAGCCGCGGCAAACAGTTCGCCGCCGGCCATGCCGAATGCGTCTTCGTCGCTGCGCCGTCGAAAGTGCTGCTGAAGAAGACGGTGGCGGATATTCGCCGCCGGGCGGCTGAGGCCGGGCGCGATCCGCACAGCATTCTGATCTTCAATCTGCAGACGGTAATTGTTGGCGACACCGACCGCGAGGCGCAGGCGAAATGGCAGGAATATAAGCAGTACGTCAGTTATGAAGGCGCGCTGGCGCTGCTCTCCGGCTGGACGGGGATCGATTTCGGCCAGTATCAGCCGGATCAGGTGCTGAAGTATCTGCACACCAACGCCATTCAGTCGGCGGTGGAGGCCTTCTCCACTGCGGACCCGAACCGGCAGTGGACGGTGCAGGCCCTGGCCGACTGGGCAGGTATCGGCGGCTTCGGCCCGCTGGTGGTCGGCAGCGCGCAAACCGTGGCGGACGAACTGCAGTCCTGGGTCGAAGAGACGGATGTCGATGGCTTTAACCTTGCCTATGCCGTCACCCACGAAACCTTCCGCGACGTCGTCGAGCTGCTGGTGCCAGAGCTGCAAAAGCGCGGCGTCTTTAAGCAAGAGTACCGTGAGGGGACCCTGCGCGAAAAACTGTTCGGCGCCGGCCCGCGTCTGGCCGCGCCTCACCCGGGCGCCAGCTACCGACGCGATGCGCGCACGGCGGCATCGGTAGAGGAGAAGGTGACATGATCGCTATCGATGATCTGCATAAAAGCTACCGCACGGCGGATGGCCGGCTCAGCGCGGTGCTGAAAGGGCTGTCGCTGCAGGTGCCTGAGCGCTCCATCACCGCGGTGGTGGGGCCGAGCGGCGCCGGTAAATCAACTCTCGCGCGCTGCATCAGCCTGCTGGAGCGCCCGGACAGCGGCAGCATTCGTATCAATGGCCTGGATCTGTCGGTGCTGTCCGGCGAGGCGCTGCGCCGGGAGAGGCGGGCGATTGGCACCGTTTTCCAGTCTTCGGCGCTGCTGAGCCGCAGGACCGCCTGGGAGAATGTCGCCCTGCCGCTGGCGTGGCTTGGCGTGGTGGAGCGCGATATCAAGGCGCGGGTCGGTGAGCTGCTGGAGAGCGTCGGCCTGAGCCACAAAGCAGATGCCTGGCCGGCCCAGCTCTCCGGCGGCCAGCGCCAGCGGATCGCCATTGCCCGCGCGCTGGCGCTGCGCCCGTCCGTTCTGCTGGCGGATGAAGCCACCTCCGGCCTCGATCCTCAGGCCACGGCCTCGGTGCTGACTCTGCTCAAGCGGCTGCGTGATGAGTACCAGTTGGCGATCGTCCTGATCACCCATGAAATGGACGCCGTGCGCTCGGCGGCGGATGCGGTGGCGGAGATCCGCGACGGGACGATCGTCCAGTACGGGCGGCTCGAAGATCTACTGGCGCGTCCCGATTCCCTGCTCGGCCAGCAGCTGTTGCCGCTGACGCCGGCGGCAGCGGCCCACAGCGATTTGCTGCTGCGTCTGAGCTACCGCTGGGATGTGCCGGTGGCCACCGACTGGATCAGCCGCCTGAGCCAGCAGTGGGCGCTGCAGATCGATCTTCTTGGCGGCCACGTCGAGGTGATTAACGGTCGGCTGGCCGGTCGTCTGCAGGTTGGAGTGCGCTTTCAGGGCGAACGCCTGTCGCCCGCGCGGCTGCAGGGCCTGCTGGCGCAGCTCGGCATGACGGCGGAGATCCTCGACAGCGCGCCGTTGCTCAGGGAGGCGGTATGAAACCGACAGTCATCAGCCAGGATACCCCCTGGAGCGAAATCCCTTCGCTGCTGCTTCCCGCCTATGGCGAAACCTGGCTAATGGTGGCCATTGTGATGCTGTTTGTCGTCACGCTGGGAGGGCTGGTGGGGGTGGTGCTATTTAACGCCTCGCCGCGGGGATTATTTCCGCACGCACTGCTGTACCGGCTGCTGAACTGGGTGGTCAACATGGGACGTTCGCTGCCGTTTCTGGTGCTGATGGCCGCTATTATCCCGTTCACTTACTGGCTGACCGGCACCACGATTGGCATCCCCGCCGCGGTGGTGCCCATGATCGCCGCCGGCGTCCCGTTCTTTGGCCGTCTGGTGGAGAACGCGCTGCGCGAGCTGCCGGCGGAGGTCACCGCGGTGGGCGTCGTCTGCGGTGGATCGCGCTGGCAAATCATTGCCAGCGCGCAGCTCAGTGAAGCATTGCCGGCGCTGGTGGCGGCGGTGACGCTAAACCTGGTCTCGATGATCGAGTATTCGGCTATCGCCGGGACCATCGGCGCCGGGGGCATCGGCTACCTGGCCGTGGTGTACGGCTATCAGCGCTTCGACAACCACATCATGATCGCGACGATCGTGGCCCTGATCGCCACGATCCAGGTGATTCAATTTTTGGGTGACCGCCTGGTCAACCGTTTACGCCACACGCAGGGGAACCTTGTATGACAACAGAGCAATTTGAGTTACGTAAAGCGCGGCGCTGGCCCTGGCTGGCGGCGCTGGCGGTGATTATCCTGCTCGCCATCGCTTTCTGGTGGTGGCGGGGACATACCCAAAGCCAGCAGGTGGTCTTCGGCAGCACGTTAAAAATTCACTATGAGCCGGCGATGGCCGGCGAGCAGCGGATTATTGAATATATTAATCAGCATATTGCGCCCGATTACGGCCTGAAGCTGGAGGCGGTGGGGGTGCAGGATCCGGTTCAGGCTGACCGCGCGGTAGCGGAAGGACAGTATGCCGGGACGATCTATCAGCATCAGTGGTGGCTTAAACAGGTGGTGGACGCCAACGGCTTTGCGCTGTCGACTACGGTGCCGGTGTTCCAGTGGGCGTTCGGCATCTATTCCGACCGCTACTCGTCGGTACAGGCGTTGCCCAACGGCGCGACCATCGTGGTGCCTGACGACGGCGCCAATCAGGGACAGGCTCTGTGGCTGCTGCAGCGCATTGGTTTGATCTCGCTCGACCCGGCGGTAGAGCCGCGCACGGCGAAGCTGAAAAATATTGTCGACAACCCGCATCAGTTTGTCTTTAAAGAGCTGGATCTGCTGACCATGCCGCGGGCGTTAAATTCGGTGGATGCCGCCATCGGCTATGTCTCGCAATTTGACGCCGGGAAAGTGCCGCGTGAGAAAGGTATTTTATTCCCGCCGGCGCCGCGCACCTTTGCTTCGCAATTAGTGATTGGTACGCCGTATTTATCGCAGGAAAATATCGTCAAATTAAAACAGGCCTTTTCTGACCCACGGATCCAGACGTGGTTAAAAACCACCAACGATCCGCTGGTAAAAGACGTATTAGTTCCGGTATCGGCGGAATAAGCGTCCTGCACGACGTCTCTTTTCGTTGTTATTTACTTCCTTTTAGGATGCGCGAAAGCGCGTCCTTTTTGTGCTGGTGATTTTAATTAACTTATTGATTATATTGATTTTTATAGTATGAATTGTTGTTTTGATTCTCGCCGCTCGAGGTTTATAACCGCTGATGACCTGCACAAAATAATAAGGTGAAAAAATGAGTACATTACCAGTGGATAATCCCGGTATCGCTTCGGTACCGGTCAGTAGCGTCGGGGATGTGGCGCGGCTAATTAATTCCGGCAGGGAACAGGCGAAATATGCGCGGATGATTGTCTTCCTCGCGCTGGGCGGCGTTTTTCTCGACGCGTATGACTTAACCACGCTCTCTTACGGTATTGATGACGTCGTGCGTGAATTTCAGCTCTCGCCGCTGCTGACCGGCCTTGTGACCTCCTCCATTATGGTCGGGACCATTGTCGGCAATATTATTGGCGGCTGGCTGACCGATAAATATGGTCGCTATTCGGTGTTTATGGCCGATATGTTCTTTTTCGTTATTTCGGCTATCGCCGCCGGGCTGGCGCCAAACGTCTGGGTGTTGATTGGCGCTCGCTTCCTGATGGGCATCGGCGTCGGCATCGACCTGCCGGTGGCGATGTCCTATCTGGCCGAGTTTTCCCGCTTTGCCGGCAAAGGCAACAAAGCGGCTCGCCTCGCGGCGTGGTGCCCGATGTGGTACGCCGCCTCAACCGTCTGCTTTCTTATTATCTTCGGTCTCTATTTCCTGTTGCCGCAGGAGCATCTTGACTGGCTGTGGCGCGCCTCCCTGCTGTTCGGCGCCGTGCCGGCGCTGCTGATTATCGCCGTCCGCAGCCGGTTCATGAACGAATCCCCGCTGTGGGCGGCGAACCAGGGCGATCTGACCTCTGCGGTGCGCATCTTACGCGACTCCTGGGGGATCCATGCCCATGAGGTCCCGACGGCGAAACCGGCGCCGGCGCCGAAAGTGAGCTTTCGCGTGCTGTTCGAAAAACCCTACCGTGAGCGGACTATCGTCGCCGGGGTGATGAATATCTGTATCTCCTTCGAGTACACGGCGATTGCCTTTTTCCTGCCGTCAATTCTTGCCCAGTTTCTCGGGGCTGGCGTCTTCGAAACTATTTCGGCATCACTGGGGCTGAACGCCCTGTTTGCCTTTACCGGCGGGCTGCTTGGTATGCATCTGGCGTGGAAATATCCTTCGCGTCATGTGGCGATAGCCGGCTTTGCCCTGCAGTTTGTGGCGCTGATTGTGCTGGCGCTGGTGGGGCAACCGCACGCGACGGCAGGCATCGTACTGGCCATCGCGATGCTGGGACTGTGGCTGTTCGCCGAAGGATTTGGCCCGGGGGCGCAGCTGATGATCTACCCGGCGCTCTCCTATCCCACCGCCATTCGCGCCACCGGGGTCGGTTTCAGCCGGGCGCTTTCCGGGATCGGCAGCGCGCTGGCGCTGTTTATTCTGCCGCTGCTGCAGGCCTCGCTCGGCACGCAGATGTTCTGGGTGGTCTCGCTTGCCGCCATTATTCCCATTTTCTTCCTGCTGGCGGTCCGTCATGAACCGACACGAGAAGATATTGACGCAATTCATGAATAAGGAACCGACTATGACCTTGCTCTCCACTGGCACCGATTATGACGCGCTGGCGGCCGCCTTCCGCCCGATATTCACCCGCATCGCCCAGGGCGCCGCGGAACGCGAACAGCAGCGCGTTCTGCCCGAGGAGCCGATCCGCTGGCTGAAAGAAGCGGGCTTCGGCACGCTGCGTATCCCGCGCGAGAAGGGCGGCTGGGGTGCTTCGCTGCCGCAGCTCAGCGCGCTGCTGATTGAGCTGGCGCAAGCGGATTCTAACCTGCCGCAGGCCCTGCGCGCGCACTTTGCTTTTGTGGAAGATCAGCTGAATCAGCCGGATTCCGCCGGGCGCGACCGCTGGTTTCGTCGCTTCCTTGACGGCGAGCTGGTGGGCAGCGGCTGGACGGAGATCGGCGCGGTTAAGCTGGGGGAGGTGAACACTCGGGTGACGCCGGCAGAGGGCGGCTGGCGACTCGACGGCGAGAAGTTCTACAGCACCGGCGCGCTGTACGCCGACTGGATCGATGTGTTTGCCCGGCGCAGCGATACCGGTGGCGATGTGATTGCCCTGGTCAGCACCCAACAGCCCGGCGTGGCGCGGGAAGATGACTGGGATGGCTTTGGCTAGCGGCTGACTGGCAGCGGGACCACCCGCTTCACCGACGCCCGGGTGGAAACCGACCACGTCTACGACTTTGCCCAGCGCTTTCGCTATCAGACCGCCTTCTATCAGCATGTGCTGCTGGCGACCCTCGCGGGCATCGGCCTGGCGGTTGAGCGGGATGCCGCGCAGGGCGTCAAACACCGGTCCCGGATGTACAGCCACGGCAACGCCGCCGTACCGCGCGATGATGCCCAGGTTCTGCAGGTCGTTGGGCAGATTAGCAGCTGGGCATGGGCGACTCGGGCCGCGGTCCTGCAGGCCGCGGAATCGCTGCAGCAGGCCTATGTGGCGCACGTCAGCGACGACGAAGCGCTGATCGCCCGGCGCAACCAGCTGGCGGAAGTGGAAGCGGCGCAGGCGCAGGTGATCGCCAGCGACTGGATCCCGCGGGCGGCGACGGAGCTGTTCAATGCCCTCGGGGCGTCGGATACGCGTACCCGTCTGGCGCTGGACCGTCACTGGCGCAATGCGCGGACGGTCGCCTCGCATAATCCGGTGATTTACAAGGCGCGCAATATCGGAAACTGGCTGGTGAACGGTGAGGCGCCGACCTTCATCTGGCAGATTGGCAATGGTGAGAAAACGGCGGGATAAGTCCGTCGGCGACGGGGGGCGCAATGCCTCCCGCCGCCGGGAAAACTAAGGTTTATCCAGCGACCAGGTGGCGCTGCGTACGTCGACTTTCACCGGCAGCAGGCCGATGCGCGTAAAGGTATCCGCCAGCGCCTGCTGTTCGTTATACACCGCCGGCGTCATGCGTTCAGCGCCGTAGGGCAGGCGGGCCAGGGTCTTCAGCCAGATGGCTTTATCCAGCCCGGTTGAGGTCGACAGGAGGCCGGCGGCCTCGTCCTGATGGCTGTTCGCCCACACACTGAGTTTACCCAGCTCATCCACCACCTGTTTTGCCGTCTCCGGGTAGGTATCCGCAAACTTACGGCTGGCGAGATAGAAGGTGTAGTGCGGCACCAGCCCCTCGGCGTTGCTTATTTGTCGGGCTTTCGCGTTGGTTTCCACTTCCGCGAGGAACGGATCCCAGATCACCCACGCATCAATCGCCCCGCGCTGGAAAGCGGCGCGGGCGTCCGCCGGCGGCAGATAGACCGGGGTGATGTCTTTATAGCTGAGGCCCGCTTTTTCCAGCGCGGCGACCAGCAGGTAGTTGACGTCGGACCCCTTGTTCAGCCCCACGCGCTTGCCCTTCAGATCGGCTACGCTGCGGATCGTCGACTGCTCAGGGACCACAATCGCTTCCGTTTTTGGGTTAGCGGGGGAGTGGGCAAGGTAGACCAGATCGGCTTGCGCCGCCGGGGGAAAGGCCGGCGGCGCATCGCCGGTGGCGGCCAGATCGATACTGCCGACGTTGAGCCCCTCCAGCATTTGCGGACCGGCGGGGAATTCGACCCAGCGGACGGCAATGCCCTGTTTTTTCAGGCTCTCATCCAGGGTGCCGCGATATTTCAGCAGCGCGAAGATGTTCGCCTTTTGATAGCCGATGTTGACGGTCTCCGGCGCTTTGGCCAGCGCGGAGGCGGAAAGGGCGGCGAGGACCAGCAGCCAGGCGGGGCGGAATCGGTTGGACATTGTCTGTTCTCCTTAGCGTTTTGCGTAAGGTAACAAACAGCGCTTATAACCATTAAATAACTAAATTTTAATTGATATAACAAAAGGTGGGTGAGAGGGCCCGCCGCGGCGACGCGTGGCGGGCCAGCAGGTTAATCGCAGGCGACAATCTTCATCGCCAGACCACCGCGGGAGGTTTCCCGGTACTTGGCGTTCATGTCTTTGCCGGTTTCGTACATGGTCTCAATGACTTTATCGAGGCAGACGCGCGGCTCGCTGGTCCGGCGCAGCGCCATTCGCGCGGCGTTGACCGCTTTCACGGCGGCGATAGCGTTGCGTTCGATGCAAGGCACCTGCACCTGGCCGGCGACCGGGTCGCAGGTCAGACCGAGGTTATGCTCCATGGCGATCTCTGCCGCGATGCACACCTGGCCCGGGCTGCCGCCCAGCAGTTCCGCCAGACCGGCCGCCGCCATTGAGCAGGCGACGCCCACTTCACCCTGGCAACCCACTTCGGCGCCGGAGATCGAGGCGTTCATCTTATACAGCGAACCAATCGCGCTGGCCACCAGCATATAGCGGGCCAGGGAGTTGCTGTTCACCTTGCGGATAAACTTGTCGTAATAGGCCAGCACTGCCGGCACGATACCGCAGGCGCCGTTGGTCGGCGCGGTTACCACCCGGCCACCGGCGGCGTTCTCTTCGTTCACCGCGAGAGCGAACATATTGATCCAGTCGACCACCGCCATCGGGTCGCTGTTGGTGGTGTCCTGGCTCACCAGCATGCGGCGCAGCGCGGCGGCCCGGCGCGGAACGCGCAGTTTGCCCGGCAGGACGCCTTCGGTGGTAATGCCGCGCTCAATCCCGGCGCTCATCACTTCCCACACCGCGGCGAAGTGTTGCTCCAGTGCCTCTTTACTGTGTAGCGCCAGTTCGTTCTGCATCATCAGGCCGGAGAGCGACAGCCCGGTTTCGCGGCAGTGACGCTGCAGGTCGGCGGCGTTTTTATAGGGGTAAGGGACGGCCACCGGCGCGTCGGTGGTCTGGCCGAAGTGCGCTTCATCGACGATAAAGCCGCCGCCGATGGAGTAGTACGTCTGGCTGTAGAGCACCTGGTTGCCGGCCAGGGCGGTGATGCGCATGCCGTTTTCATGCAGCGACAGGTTGTCGGCATGGAAATTCATGCACTGATCGACCGGGAAGTCCACTTCGTGCTGGCCGTTGGCCAGCATCAGGCGACCATGGGTGTTAACGTCCTGAATAAATCCCGGAATGGCGTCAATGTCGACGGTGTCCGGCAGGTTGCCGGCGAGCCCCATGATAATCGCGATATCGGTATGGTGGCCTTTACCGGTCAGGGAGAGGGAGCCGTAGACGTCGACGACGACTTTGCTCACCTCGGCCAGCAGGCCGCGCGCGATCAGGTCGTCAGTAAATTGTTTGCCCGCTTTCATCGGTCCAACGGTATGGGAGCTGGAAGGGCCAATGCCGATTTTAAAGATATCGAATACGCTGATCATATGTATTCCCGTGCTGTCGGAAAGCGCGCCCCCGTTCAGCGGCGCGGGGGGGAGGTGTTGACTGAATTAGCTGAACAGCGAGTAGAAGATCGCGGAGATGGCAATCAGACCCATAATCACCACGAAGACGTTGCTAACGTGGCCGCTGTATTTACGCATCGCCGGCACTTTCTGAATCGCGTACATCGGCATCAGGAACAGGATCATCGCGATAATCGGGCCGCCCAGGGTCTCGATCATGCCGAGGATGCTCGGGTTCAGCGTCGCTACAATCCAGGTGGTAACCAGCATGAACAGCGCGGTCAGCTTGTTCAGTTTGTTGATTTCGATCGATTTGCCTTTACCGCGCAGGGACTTAATCACCATGCCATTAAAGCCTTCGCGGGCGCCAAGGTAGTGGCCGAGGAAGGATTTGGTGATGGCGATCATCGCGATGATCGGCGCCATCCAGGCAATGATTGGCGCGTTAAAGTGGTTCGCCAGGTAAGACAGAATCGAGATGTTCTGCTCTTTCGCCGCCGCCAGGTCTGCCGGAGAGAGGCTCAGGACGCAGCTGAAGACGAAGAACATCACGGTCAGCACCATCATGATGTGGGTGCGAGCCAGGATGCTGGAGCATTTTTTCTCGGCGCCTTCGCCGTACTCTTCACGCTTGGCAACCGCGAAGGAGGAGATGATCGGCGAGTGGTTGAAAGAGAAGACCATTACCGGGATCGCCAGCCACAGGGTCATCAGCAGGCCGTTGCCGGTGACGGAGGCACCGCTCAGGGAGAGGGTCTCCAGCGCCGCGCCGTTCCACTGCGGGATCAGGTACAGCGCCAACACCATCAGGGCGATAACGAACGGGAACACCAGCACGCTCATCGCTTTTACAATCATCTGCTCACCGAAACGCACGATGGTCATCATGCCGACGATCAGGATCAGCGACAGAATAGCGCGCGGTGGCGGCGTCATGTGCAGCTGGTGCGCCATGAAGCTTTCGACGGTATTGGTGATCGCCACGCTGTAGACCAACAGGATTGGATAGATAGCGAAGAAGTAGAGCAGGGTAATCAGCTTACCTGCGCCTACGCCGAAGTGTTCTTCAACCACTTCAGTAATGTCTTCGCCCGGGTTTTTGCCGGAGAGCACGAAGCGGGTCATACCGCGGTGGGCGAAGAAGGTCATCGGGAAGGCCAGAATCGCCATGATAATCAGGGGGATCATGCCGCCGACGCCGGCGTTGATCGGCAGGAACAAGACGCCCGCGCCGATCGCTGTACCGTACAGGCCCAGCATCCACATGGTGTCAGTTTTACGCCATCCGCTGCGGGTTTCGCCCGAAACGATGGTGCTGGTTTGAGTGGTTTCCATCTGTATCTCCTGGAGGAATCAACAAAATCTAATGAACAAATACAATTGCGTAACACGAAATTCGTTTAATTACGGTTTTTTTAGAAATTTTCTCCGTAATAATTGGGCCGGAAAGATACATTTATATGGTTTATGCATCAGTGATCGCGATCTCAAATGCAATAATCCACTTTCAATGTGCGTATTTTTAGTCCAACAGCCTGTTTTTGGTGATCAGCCAGCGATTTGTGGCGCGCAGGCTACCATTTGCAGCATATGAGATAAAAGCGGGGCGGCGTAATAACGAGGGATTTACTGTAAAAAAGAGAAGTGGTCGACGTTTTTGCGCTTAAAACCATTTTTTGCAGTGATAATTGTCGCAGTTTTTACTAACGCAAACGATTGGCTATGTAAAAACAATTCAGGTGTTTGATTAGTCACAGAAAGGTTTTTGGCGCGTTTTGGAAGTCAAAGAAAGCGTGCCCGCCGGGGCAACAGGCGCTGCCCCGGCGGGACGGAAATCAGGCGATGATTTCGTAGCAGGGAATATAGGCGGTACCGCCAGGAAGCTTCATGCGGTGCTGGGCGACGAAGCCCTGCAGCAGATCGTCCATGCGGCGCATCATCTCCGGGTCGCCGTGCAGCTTGTATGGACCGTACTGCTCGATGGCCTGGATGCCCACCTCTTTGACGTTACCTGCGACAATGCCGGAGAAGGCGCGGCGCAGGTCGGCGGCCAGCACTTCCACCGGCTGGTCCGGGGAGAGTTTGAGGTTGGCCATGTTTTCATGGGTCGGATCAAACGGCATCTGCAGGTCCGGCGAGATACGAATCGACCAGTTGAAGCTGTAGGCATCGTCGGTCTCGCGACGGCTCTCTTTCACCAGCGGCATCGCTTTTTTCATCTGCCGCGCCACTTCCGCCGGGTCGTCGATGATGATCCGGTAGTGGCGACGGGCGGATTCGCCCAGGGTATGGGTGATAAATTCGTCCAGCACGCGGAAGTAGTCAGCGCTCTCTTTCGGCCCGGTGAGGATCAGCGGCAGCACCTGCGCTTTGTTATCCGGATGCATCAGAATACCCAGCAGGTAGAGCAGTTCTTCGGCGGTGCCGACGCCGCCCGGGAAGATGATGATCCCGTGGGCGATGCGCACGAAGGCCTCCAGACGCTTTTCGATGTCCGGCATGATGATCAGTTCATTGACCAGCGGGTTTGGCGGTTCTGCGGCGATAATGGACGGTTCGGTCATGCCGATAAAGCGGCTGTCTTTGTAGCGCTGCTGCGCGTGGCCGACGGCGGCGCCTTTCATCGGCGCTTCCATCGCGCCAGGCCCGCAGCCGGTGCAGATATTCAGTTCCCGCAGTCCCAGCTGCGTACCGACGCGGCGGGCGTAGAGATATTCGTTTTCGTTGATCGAGTGGCCGCCCCAGCAGACGATCATGTTCGGCGCTTCGCCGACGTGTAGCGCGCGGGCGTTGCGCAGGATCGAGAACACCAGGTTGGTGATATGGACCGAACTTTCGAGATCGAGGTTCGGGAAGCGAACGGTATTGTGGATCTGGCCGTACACGAAGAGGATGTCGCGCAGTACGGCGAACAGGTTGGCCTGCAGGGAACGAATAATGCGCCCGTCAACGAAGGCGTCTTCCGGCGGGTTGATCAGTTCCAGCTTCACGCCGCGTTCGCGACGCAGCACGTTAATATCGAAATTTTCAAAACGGGACAGGAGCTCCTTGCTGTTATCGGTCAGGCTCCCCGAGTTGAGCACAGCAAGCGAGCAGTTGCGAAACAGTTGATACAGGTCGCTGCTGGCGGTGCGCTTAAGCATATCCACTTCCAGCTGCGACAGCATATCCATTGAACCAAGCGGGCTAACATGTGTAATCAAGTGAACTCCTTACAGGACGCTTATGGTCTTCCTGTGATTACAATAGCCCTGCGAGCGGCGTTTTCACAACCTTGCGTGCGCCTAAACGCACGCAAATTGTGAAAATGTTTATTATTGCCGGGCGAGGCGGCCGGTGGCAGGGGAAAAGTCGCCGTTGCTGCGCCAGGGGTTGATATCCAGACCGCCGCGTCGCGTATAGCGGGCGTAAACGGAAAGCGATTCCGGCTGGCAGAAACGGAGAATATCGTTAAAGATGCGCTCGACGCACTGCTCATGGAATTCGTTATGGTGGCGAAAAGAAACCAGATAGCGCAGGAGCTGCTCGCGGTCGATTTTCGCCCCACGATACTGGATCTGCACCGAGCCCCAGTCCGGCTGGTGGGTGATCAGGCAGTTGGACTTCAGCAGATGGCTGACCAGCGTCTCTTCCACGATTTTGCCGCTGGCGGCGCCCTGCAGGTAGTCGGCGCTGAACTGATAGTTATCGATCTCGATATCCTGATCGTCGATGCAGGCGCCGTGCAGGTGGGCAATCGGCTGGCCTTCCAGTTCATCCAGACGGTACAGCGACACCTTGACCTCGCCCTGCGCGCAGGCGCTCAGATCGCGGGTTAACGTCTCTTCAACCTCCTGCCAGCTGGCGAAACGCGTCTGGTTGAAGCTGTTGAGATAGAGCTTAAAGCTTTTTGATTCCACCAGATTGACGGTGGTGTCGGGCAGTTCGACGTGGCCGACGGCCACCTGCGGCAGGCCTTTGCCGTTCAGCCAGGAGAGTTCGTAGAGCGTCCAAATATCGGCGCCGTGAAACGGCAGGTTGTCGGCATGCAGGCCAAGCGGGTCGCGGTTAAGGCTGCGCGGAACGCCCTGCAGCAGCGAGGCGTCATAGGTATCGCGGTAATCAGTTGATTTACCGAGCGTCAGGCCGGCCAGCGCCTGATGATTATCGTAAGAAGACATGTTTCACCATAGTAAAGCGGGTACACTATTACCCCAGTGTATCCTGTCTAACGTGAAGAGAGAAACCGGTGGACCATCAGACCGCAGAAGCGCTGCATGCTTTTACCCAACGTTATTGCGCCGCCTGGCAGCAGCAGCGCCACAGCCTGCCGCGCAGTGAAGAGCTTTACGGCGTCCCGTCGCCTTGCGTCGTCGACACCCAGGACGAGGCCGTTTTCTGGCAGCCGCAGCCGTTTTCGCTGGCGCAAAATATCAGTGCGGTTGAACGCGCCCTGGATATTGTGGTACAACAGCCGCTTCATTCTTATTATACCACTCAGTTTGCCGGCGATATGACCGGCCGGTTCGCCGGCGAAACGCTAACGCTGCTGCAGACCTGGAGTGAAGAGGATTTCCAGCGGGTGCAGGAAAACCTCATCGGGCACCTGGTGGTGCAGAAGCGGCTGAAGCTGGCGCCGACGCTGTTCATCGCTACCCTCGAGAGTGAACTGGATGTCATTTCCGTCTGTAATCTCAGCGGTGAAGTCGTCAAAGAGACCCTCGGCACCGCCAAACGCCTCACCCTTTCCCCCTCGCTTGCGGGTTTCCTCAACCAGCTTGAGCCGGTGCTGTAATCCAGTCTGCCTGGTCATTTGTGAGAGATCTCTTACAAAACCTGTAAGAGATCATCATCATTTAAGGCAAATTTAATCCAATCTTTTTTTGTTAAGTTATTGGTATTAAATTAGATCTTAATTTTTTCGTCCTTTTGAGTGGGGACTAATCTTAAGAGATTGTCTCAAGAAGGGTTGTAAGAAGAGGCAGAATCAGTGATCCTATGTCTGTCGACAGGAAGTCGCGAAATGAAGCGAACATCAGGATGATGGCGCTTCTGCAGGACCCGCCAGGATGGCGTTGCAAGGACAGGCTTCAGGATGAAGCAAGGATAACGCAGGATCGCGTAATGGACACCTCCAGGATGGAGAATGAGAGCCGCTCAGGATGAACGGTGGATCAGGAAGATCGGGACAAACTTAAGGATAAGTCATTTCACATCGGGGTGGTGTGAAAGCAGGATGCACGAGTTTATGGATGAACATGGTCAGGAGACCTCAGGAAAAGTTTTCAAGGACGAGCAGGGAGCACCAATGTAGCGGGAATGCTGCAAAACGAACCGGGAGCACTGTTTATACAGTGCTCCCTTTTTTTATTTCTCCTGCGGATTTGCTATCCTGCGCCCGGTTTTTAACTCATCGAGGTTTCCCCCATGACTCTTCACGATAGCGTGCGCGATCGCCTGCGCGCCATTGAAGCCCTGCTGCGCGAAACAGAGCACTGGCAGGAGACGGCGCCGGACAGCAGCGCCTTCGCCAGCGATAAGCCGTTTTGCCTGGATACCCTGGAGCCGCTGGAGTGGCTGCAGTGGGTCCTGATCCCGCGTATGCATCAGCTGCTGGAGAGCGGCCAGCCGCTGCCGCAAAATTTCGCCGTTGCGCCGTATTACGAAATGGCGCTGGATCAAGCCCACCCGGTTCGCGAATCCATGCTGGCGGAGCTGCTGCTGCTGGACGCGCTGTTTGCCGGTGAGCAGGCCTGATGCTGGAGATAATCTACCAGGACGACTGGCTGGTGGCGGTCAACAAACCGTCGGGCTGGCTGGTGCACCGCAGCTGGCTCGATCGCGATGAGAAAGTGGTGGTGATGCAGACCGTGCGCGACCAGATCGGTCAGCACGTTTTTACCGCCCATCGCCTCGACCGGCCCACCTCCGGTGTCCTGCTCATGGGACTGTCAAGCGAGGCGGGTCGGCTGCTGGCGCAGCAGTTCGAGCAGCATCAGATCCAGAAGCGCTACCATGCGATCGTCCGCGGCTGGCTGATGGAAGAGGCGCTGCTCGATTATCCGCTGGTGGAAGAGCTGGATAAAATCGCCGATAAGTTCGCCCGCGAAGATAAAGGCCCGCAGCCGGCGGTGACCCATTATCGTGGTCTGGCGACGGTAGAGATGCCGGTCGCTACCGGGCGTTATCCCACCACGCGCTACGGGCTGGTGGAACTGGAGCCGAAAACCGGCCGCAAGCACCAGCTGCGCCGCCATCTGGCCCACCTGCGTCATCCGATCCTCGGCGACAGCAAGCACGGCGATCTGCGGCAAAACCGCAGCGCCGCGGAGCATTTCGGCTGCCACCGCCTGATGCTGCACGCCAGCGAACTGTCGTTAACTCATCCCTTTACCGGTGAGCCGCTGACCCTGCGCGCCGGTTTTGACGACGTCTGGATGCGTGCGCTGTCGCAGTTTGGCTGGCGCGGGCTTCTCCCGCTAAATGAAAGGGTTGAGTTTGCCGACGACTGCGGTCAGGATGAAGAGAATAAGGACAATCCTGGGAGATAATAGCATGGCGGAAGTCGGAATTTTTGTCGGCACCATGTACGGCAACTCGCTGCTGGTTGCGGAAGAAGCAGAAGCGATCCTCAGCGGACTGGGACACAAGGCTACCGTGTATGAGGATCCGCAGGTCAACGACTGGGAATCCTATACGGGCAAGTATGTGCTGGTGGTCACCTCCACCACCGGGCAGGGCGATCTGCCGGACAGCATCGTCCCGCTGTATGAGGGCATCAAAGATATGTATCAACCTCACCTGCGCTACGGCATTATCGCGCTGGGCGACAGCACCTACGCCAACTTTTGCGGCGGCGGCCTGAAGTTCGATCAGCTACTGCAGGAGCAGGGCGCGAAGCGCATCGGCGAGATGCTGAAGATTGACGCCAGCGAAGATCCGGAGCCGGAGAGCGTCTCTAATCCATGGGTTGAGCAGTGGGCTACCCTGCTAGAATAAAAGCGCTGCCCTCTCCCTACGCAGAGGGCGCCCTTTCAAGCTGTCGCGGCCAGATACGCGGACAGCAAAAGTGTAGCTCTTTCCGGGCCGCACGCCTTCAGGCAAATGCACAATATCCTTATCAATATCATGGTTTAAGCTAGCCAGTTTCACCGCGTCAAGAGAGGTATTTCACACTCCGGCTCTTTTTGCTGCCCTTTTGACCACCCGCGGCGCTGGTTTTTCATTTCCGTGAACTTCCCCCCATTCTTTCAGGCATACGCCATAAACCACCTGCAATAGCGGCGTAAAAGCTGTGTAGATGCACGGTGAGCCGCGGTGTGCCTCTTCATATACTGCTCCAGCCAGTGACAAATGCAGTGCCAGATATAACGACAACTATCAAAACACGACCACGTCATTCTGATTACCCTACAGGTTGTGCTGTTCAGAATGAACGTAGCTAAACGCTATGATTCAGGAGTACAACAATGAGTTCATTAAGTCAGGCGGCGACGGCGGCTGAAAAGCGCACCAATGCCCGCTACTGGATAGTGGTGATGCTGTTTATCGTCACCTCTTTTAACTATGGCGACCGGGCGACGCTGTCGATCGCCGGTTCGGAAATGGCCAAAGATATCGGCCTGGATCCGGTGGGGATGGGGTATGTCTTCTCCGCGTTCTCATGGGCTTATGTCATCGGCCAGATCCCGGGCGGCTGGCTGCTCGACCGTTTCGGTTCGAAGCGAGTCTATTTCTGGTCGATCTTCATCTGGTCGATGTTTACCCTGCTGCAGGGCTTCGTCGACATCTTCAGCGGCTTTGGCATTATCGTCGCGCTGTTTACCCTGCGTTTCCTCGTTGGCCTGGCCGAATCGCCGTCGTTCCCGGGTAACAGCCGTATCGTGGCCGCCTGGTTCCCGGCGCAGGAGCGCGGCACGGCGGTGGCGATCTTCAACTCCGCTCAGTACTTTGCCACCGTTATCTTCGCGCCGATCATGGGCTGGCTGACGCATGAGGTGGGCTGGTCGCACGTCTTCTTCTTTATGGGCGGCCTGGGGATTGTGATTAGCTTTGTCTGGCTGAAAGTGATCCACGATCCGAACAACCATCCGGGAGTAAACAAGAAGGAACTGGAATATATCGCCGAAGGCGGCGCCCTGATCAACATGGATCAAAAGAGCAGCGCGCAGAAGGTGCCGTTCAGCGTCAAAATGGGCCAAATCAAGCAGCTGATCGGATCGCGGATGATGATCGGCATCTATATCGGTCAGTACTGCATTAACGCCCTGACCTATTTCTTTATTACCTGGTTCCCGGTTTACCTGGTGCAGGCGCGCGGCATGTCGATCCTCAAAGCGGGGTTTGTCGCCTCCGTTCCGGCGGTGTGCGGGTTCGTCGGCGGGGTGCTGGGCGGGGTGATCTCTGACTGGTTAATGCGCCGCACCGGCTCGCTGAACATTGCCCGCAAAACGCCGATAGTACTGGGGATGCTGCTCTCCATGACCATGCTGATGTGTAACTATGTCAACGTGGAGTGGATGGTGATTGGCTTTATGGCGATGGCCTTCTTCGGCAAAGGGATCGGCGCGCTTGGCTGGGCGGTGATGGCGGATACCGCGCCGAAAGAGATTAGCGGTCTTTCCGGCGGCCTGTTCAACATGTTCGGCAATATCTCCGGTATCGTCACCCCGATCGCTATCGGCTATATCGTCGGCACCACCGGCTCGTTCAACGGGGCGCTGGTTTACGTCGGCATCCATGCCCTGGTGGCAGTGCTGAGCTACCTGGTGCTGGTGGGCGACATCAAACGTATTGAACTGAAACCTGTAGCGGGACGTTAATCATGACTACCCAATCCAGCCCGATTATTACAGAGATGAAGGTCATTCCGGTGGCCGGACACGACAGCATGCTGCTGAACATCGGTGGGGCGCATAACGCCTGGTTTACCCGCAATATCGTGGTGTTGACCGATAACGCCGGCAACACCGGCGTGGGCGAAGCCCCTGGCGGTGAGGTTATCTACCAGACGCTGCTGGCGGCGATCCCGCAGGTGGTAGATCAGGAGGTCGCCAGACTGAATCGCGTGGTGCAGCAGGTACACAAAGGCAATCAGGCGGCGGATTTCGACACCTTTGGCAAAGGGGCGTGGACCTTTGAACTGAAAGTCAACGCGGTAGCGGCGCTGGAGGCCGCGCTGCTCGATCTGCTCGGCAAGGTGCTCAATGTGCCGGTCTGCGAGCTGCTGGGGCCGGGCAAGCAGCGTGATGCCGTCACCGTGCTGGGCTACCTGTTCTATATCGGCGATCGGCAGAAAACCGACCTTGGTTATCTGGACCATACGCCGGGCGATCACGAATGGTATCGCCTGCGCCACCAGCAGGCGTTGAGCAGCGAAGCGGTGGTGCGCCTGGCGGAAGCCGCTCAGGATCGCTACGGTTTCAAAGATTTTAAGCTGAAGGGCGGCGTGCTGCCCGGCGAGCAGGAAATTGACACCGCCCGGGCGCTGAAAAAGCGCTTTCCGGACGCGCGCATCACCGTCGATCCTAACGGCGCCTGGCTGCTGGATGAGGCGATCGCCCTGTGCAAAGGGCTGCAGGATGTTCTGACCTACGCCGAAGATCCGTGCGGCGCCGAGCAGGGTTTTTCCGGCCGGGAGGTGATGGCCGAGTTCCGCCGCGCCACTGGGCTACCGGTCGCCACCAATATGATCGCCACTAACTGGCGCGAGATGGGTCATGCGGTGATGCTCAACGCCGTCGATATTCCCCTGGCGGACCCGCACTTCTGGACGCTCTCCGGCGCGGTACGAGTGGCGCAGCTGTGCGACGAATGGGGGCTGACCTGGGGCTGCCATTCCAACAACCATTTTGATATTTCCCTGGCGATGTTTACCCACGTCGGCGCCGCGGCGCCGGGTCAGCCCACCGCCATCGACACCCACTGGATCTGGCAGGAAGGCGAGGCGCGCCTGACCAAAAATCCGTTGCAGATTATTAACGGCAAGATTGCCGTGCCAGATGCGCCGGGACTCGGCGTGGAACTTGACTGGGAGCAGGTGCGCAAAGCCCATGAGGCCTATAAAGCGCTGCCGGGCGGCGCGCGCAACGACGCGGGCCCGATGCAGTACCTGATCCCCGGCTGGACATTCGACCGCAAACGTCCCGTTTTCGGCCGCCACTAATTACAAAAGGATGATGCTATGACGACTTTCTCTTCCACGCCCGTTGTCACCACCATGCAGGTGATCCCGGTTGCCGGCCATGACAGTATGCTGATGAATCTGAGCGGGGCCCACGCTCCGTACTTCACCCGCAATATCGTGATTATCAAAGATAACGCCGGCCATACCGGCGTCGGTGAAATTCCGGGGGGCGAAAAAATTCGCCAGACTCTGGAGGATGCCATTCCGCTGGTGGTGGGCAAAACGCTGGGCGAGTATAAAAACGTGCTCGGTGCGGTGCGCAATCAGTTCGCCGACCGTGACGCCGGCGGCCGCGGCCTGCAGACCTTTGACCTGCGCACCACCATCCACGTGGTGACCGGAATCGAAGCGGCGCTGCTGGACCTGCTGGGCCAGCACCTTGGGGTCAACGTCGCCTCGCTGCTCGGCGATGGACAACAGCGCAGCGAAGTTGAAATGCTGGGCTACCTGTTCTTTATCGGTAACCGCCACGCCACGCCGCTGGCCTATCAGAGCCAGCCGGATGAACAATGCGAGTGGTATCGCCTGCGCCATGAAGAGGCGATGACGCCGGATGCGGTGGTCCGCCTCGCGGAAGCGGCGTATGAAAAATATGGCTTCAACGACTTTAAGCTGAAGGGCGGCGTGCTGGCCGGTTTTGAAGAAGCCGAAGCGATCGGCGCCCTGGCGAAGCGCTTCCCGAATGCCCGCGTGACCCTCGATCCGAACGGCGCCTGGCTGCTTGAAGAAGCCATTCAGATTGGCAAGCAGCTGAAGGGAGTGCTGGCCTATGCGGAGGATCCGTGCGGCGCTGAGCAGGGCTTCTCCGGCCGCGAAGTGATGGCGGAGTTCCGTCGCGCGACGGGCCTGCCGACCGCCACCAATATGATCGCCACCGACTGGCGGCAGATGGGCCATACGCTCTCCCTGCAGTCGGTGGATATCCCGCTGGCGGACCCGCACTTCTGGACCATGCAGGGATCGGTTCGCGTGGCGCAGATGTGCCATGAGTTTGGCCTGACCTGGGGTTCGCACTCTAATAACCACTTCGACGTGTCGCTGGCGATGTTCACCCACGTTGCGGCTGCGGCGCCGGGCAAGATCACCGCTATCGATACCCACTGGATCTGGCAGGAGGGCAATCAGCGTCTGACCAAACAACCGTTTGAAATTAAAGGCGGAATGGTGCAGGTGCCGAGCACGCCGGGTCTGGGGGTTGAGCTGGATATGGACCGCGTAATGCAGGCAAATGAGCTATATAAGAAACATGGCCTTGGCGCCCGCGACGATGCGATGGCGATGCAGTACCTGATCCCGGGCTGGACCTTTGACAACAAGCGTCCATGCATGGTGCGCTAAAAGGCCGCCGGCCTCTGCGGGGGCCGGCATTGCGCGATAGCCACAAGGGTTAGCTCAGAGTAAGGACTGCAGATGAAAATAGTGATCGCACCGGATTCCTGGAAGGAGAGCCTGAGCGCGCTGGAAGTAGCCAGTGCGATAGAGCAAGGCTTTCGCGAGATTTATCCTGACGCGGAATATGTCAGGCTGCCGGTTGCCGACGGCGGGGAAGGGACGGTGGAAGCCATGGTGGCGGCGACCGGCGGGCATCAGGTTCCGCTGACGGTGACCGGGCCGCTGGGGGAGCCGGTAGAGGCATTTTATGGGCTGTCCGGCGATCGCCAGTGCGCCTTTATCGAAATGGCGGCGGCCAGCGGGCTGGAAAGCGTTCCCCCGGCGCAGCGTAACCCGCTGCTGACCACCTCCTGGGGCACCGGGGAGCTCATCCGCCATGCGCTGGAAGCTGGTGTGCGGCAGATCATTATTGGCATTGGCGGCAGCGCGACCAATGACGGCGGCGCCGGCATGGCGCAGGCGCTGGGGGCGAAACTGCTGACCGCCGACGGTCAGCAGATCGCGCCAGGGGGCGGTGCGCTGGAGACGCTGGCGCGCATCGATCTTAGCGAGCTGGATCCACGGCTGGCAGATTGTCGGATTGAAGTGGCCTGCGACGTTACCAACCCGTTGACCGGCCCGCAGGGCGCCAGCGCGGTATTCGGCCCGCAAAAAGGGGCGACGGCGCAGATGATTGACCGGCTTGACGGCGGCCTGCGGCACTATGCCCGGATCATCGCCCGTGATTTAGATTGCGACGTGCTGAGCCTGGAAGGCGGCGGCGCGGCGGGCGGGATGGGCGCGGCGCTGTATGCGTTTTGCGGCGCTCAGCTGCGCCCGGGCATTGAGATTGTCACCGATGCGCTGCAGCTGGCGGAGCGGGTGGCGGATGCTGATTTAGTGATCACCGGCGAAGGGCGTATCGACAGTCAGACTATCCACGGTAAGGTGCCGGTGGGGGTGGCCCGGGTGGCGAAGCGATTTAACGTACCGGTGATCGGGATTGCCGGCAGCCTGACCGCCGATGTCGGCGTCGTGCATCAGCACGGGCTGGATGCGGTATTCAGCGTGTTGTACACCATCTGCACTCTGGATGAAGCGCTGGCCAATGCCGCCACCAATCTGCGGATGACGGCGCGAAACGTCGCCGCGGTTTTGCAGATGGGCGGTAAGCTGTAATTGAGGTATCCCGGCTGGCGCAGTGGTATTTGTAGCCCGGATAAGGTGCGTAGCACCGCGATCCGGGAACCATCCCCGGTGGCGCTTACGCTTACCGGGGCTACCAACCGAATACCGGACCGTAGGGCGTAGCCCGGATGAGGCGCATAGCGCCGCTATCCGGGGTTTACACCCCCATCCGGCACGCTTCGCGCGCCACATTGTCCATCTCATCTAACAGCTCAAGCAGCTCCGGCTCCAGATCCTCGGCGGCGGTGCCTGCGCGCAGCTGGCTCTCCAGAGTGTGGCACAGCTTTTTCAGCCGCGGCACGCCGCTGTAGCTGCAGCTGCCATGCAGTTTGTGGATCAGATCCACCAGCCCTTCCGGCTGCTCGCCAACCAGTTGCTCTTCCACTTTGTTACGTACCTCCGGCATAAAAGCGATCAGCATCTGCAGCATCTCCCTCGCCAGATCTGGCTTCATCGCCGCCTGGCGCAGCGCCAGCTGCCAGTCGAGTGTCTGGTTATGGTCGATGACCGGCTCTGTGGGCGGTATCGCCGCCGGGGCGATACTGTGTACTCCGGGCTGATAGCGCAGCAGCAGGGCGTGCAGTTTCTCTTCTTCGATCGGCTTCGCCAGATAGTCGTTCATGCCGGCGCTCAGGAGCTTCTCGCGCTGGCCCTCCAGGGCGTGTGCGGTGACGGCGATAACCGGCGTTAGCTGGTGATGCGGCAGATGATGGATAAGCTCACAAGCGCGGATGCCGTCCATATCCGGCATCTGAATATCCATCAGGATCAGATCCATCTGCAGTTGCTTGGCCTTGTCCACCGCCTGCTGGCCGCTGTCGCAGAGGATCACCTGCTGCACAAGGTCATCCAGCAGGGCGCCAATGAGCTTCAGGTTTGCCGGGTTGTCGTCGACGGCCATCACGGTCATCGGCAGCTTATGACTGTCGGCCTGCGTCAACGGCGCGGAGGCTGTCGCATGATTGGTGGCCACCAGCGCTGGCAGTAAACGGGTAGTGGTGAGCGGTTTCAACAGGCAGGCGGCGACGCCATCGCGTTTCAGGGCTTCGGCGCTAACCTGGGCATGACACGGCAGAGCCAGCAGTACGTTGTCTGACATCGCGCAGGCTTTGGCCAATTTTTCCCGGTGCGGTGACAAATCGCGCATTGAGACCGGGATACCGACCAGCAGAATGTCGTACTGGGCTTCCGCCAGCGAGGAGAAGGTGGGGCTGTAGATCACCTCCAGCGGCGTGGCGGCCAGCATCTCCAGCGTGCACTGCGCCGCCGTCGCGTTGGCTTCCACATAGGCCAGACGCTTGCCCGCCAGCCCGTCGGTATTCAGCATATCCGGGATGGCGTTCGGGTTGAGATCGAGGTTGATATGGAACCAGAAGGTGGAGCCGCGGTTCGGCTGACTGTGAAACGAGATATCGCCGCCCATTTCCTTGACCAGACGTTGGGTGATCACCAGCCCGAGCCCGGTGCCGCCGTGGCGGCGTGAAATACTGGCATCGGCCTGACGGAAGGCCTGGAACAGCCGGGACTGATCGCGCTCGGGGATGCCGATGCCGGTATCGTGGATCTGAATTTCGATCTGCACCCGCGAATTACTGATGGCCCGCTGCTCCACCAGCACGTCGATATTACCGTGCTCGGTAAATTTGATGGCGTTGCCCACGAGGTTGGTCACAATCTGCTGCAGACGCAGCGGGTCGCCGATGACGTTATCCGGCACGTTGTTCTTAATGTTCAGCGTCAGCTCCAGCCCCTTATCATGCGCGGAATGCGCCAGCAGGGTGACCACCTCATCAAGCGAGGTGCGCAGCAGGAACGGAATACTCTCCAGGATCAGTTTCCCCGCCTCCAGCTTGGAAAAGTCGAGCACGTCGTTGATGATCGCCAGCAGATTATTGGCCGAGCGTTCGATGGTGGTCAGGTGGTCGCGCTGCGTGGCGTTGAGATCGGTTTTCAGCGTCAGGCGGGTAAAGCCGATCACCCCATTGAGCGGGGTGCGCAGTTCGTGGGACATATTGGCCAGGAATTCAGACTTAATGCGCGCCGCCTCCTGGGCGCGCTTTTTCGCCAGGTCCAGTTCGACGTTCTGAATCTCCATCTGCTCAAGGGTTTCCCGCAGATCGGAGGTGGCCTGGTCGACGTTGTGCTGCATCTCCTCATGGTACGCCGCCAGCGACATGGCCATCGAGTTGATGCCGTTTTTCAGCATATCCAGCTCGCCGAGCATAAAGCCCTCGACCCGACTGTCCAGCTGCCCGCGGCGGATGCGGTCGACGGTATTGACCATATTGCGGATAGGGCCGGTGACGTCGCGCATCAGGCGCCAGCCGAAGATCAGCGCAATACCGATGCAGAACAGCATCATCACGCTGGAGATGAAAATCTCTTTGTACTGCTGCAGGCGGACCGATTTCAGATCCAGCTCCAGCGCGACGTAGCCCAGCATATTGCCCGGCATTTTGGCATCGGATTCGGGGGATTCATCCGGCGAATAACTTTCCGAGACGATCGGCGTGCGCAGGATCATCATGTCGCCGTCGCGGATGACGCTGAGACGACGGGGAAACGCCTCGCCTTTTGGGATCTGCAGGTCGCTGGGGTTGAGCTGGTAATTGGAGGTGACAAACAGGCGGTTATGCGAATCGTACACCGAGATGGCCCGCACGATCTCCGAGTGGCGACGATGCAGAACGCTGATCAACTGGCCGATGGATTCGCGGTTTTGCAGATTCATGCCATATTCGCTGGAGACTGCCAGCGGCTCAATAATGCTGGTGCCGGCGTCCTCCAGCTGACGTTGCAGGTCGTTATAACGGTGAGCGACAAAGAAAACACTGAGCAACAGCCCTATCAGGACGGTTGGCGCCAGAATCAGAATCATCATGCGAGCACGCAGGCTGTAGTTGGTCATGCGGTTCCATTATGGGAGAATATAGACATCATCGTTCGGTGCGCGTCGGTGCGCTTCGCGGCGCTGCCGCTCTGAACGAGCTCGTTTTATTTGATTGAGACAACTCTCTACGATGGCGCAATTCTACTCTGCAAAACGGCGTGTGACGACGCGCCAGATCATAACCGTTACAGTCAACGACCTCGATCCCTTTGGCCAGGGCGTGGCCCGCCACCAGGGGAAAGCGCTGTTCGTCGGCGGCGTGCTGCCGCAGGAGCAGGCTGAGGTGGTGCTGGTGGAAGACAAAAAGCAGTACGCCCGCGCCCAGGTAAAACGCCGTCTGACCGACAGCCCGCAGCGCCAGGCGCCTCGCTGCCCCCATTTTGGCGTGTGCGGCGGCTGCCAACAGCAGCATGCCAGCATCACGCTTCAGCAGCAAAGTAAACGCGCCGCGCTGGCGCGCCTGATGAAGCGCGAGGTGGATGAGATCATCGCCGGCGAGCCGTGGGGCTATCGCCGTCGCGCGCGCTTAAGCTTGAATTATCAGCCAAAGACCCAACAATTGCAGATGGGTTTTCGTCAGGCCAGCGACAAAGCGATCGTCGATGTGGTGCAGTGCCCTGTTTTGGTGCCCCAACTTGAGGCGCTGCTGCCCGCCGTGCGCGAGTGCTTAAGCGCGCTGAGCGCATTACGCTGCCTTGGCCACGTCGAGCTGGTGCTGGCGGACAACGGCCCACTAATGGTGCTGCGCCATACCGCTGCGCTGCCGGCCGCTGACAGGGAAAAACTGGAACGTTTTTCGCAAACTCACGGTCTTTCCCTGTACCTCGCGCCGCAAAGCGAGATACTGGAACATATTCACGGCGAAGCGCCATGGTATACCTCAGACGGACTACGCTTAGTGTTCAGTCCGCGGGATTTTATCCAGGTCAACGACGGCGTGAATCAGCAGATGGTGCGTACCGCGCTGGCGTGGCTGGATCTGCAGCCCGAAGACCGGGTGCTGGATCTGTTCTGCGGGATGGGCAATTTTACCCTGCCGCTGGCGACTCGCGCCGCCCACGTGGTCGGGGTGGAAGGGGTGCCGGCGCTGGTGGAGAAGGGGCGGGAAAATGCCGCCCTCAATGGTTTATCCAATGTCACCTTCTTCCATGAAAATCTGGAAGAGGATGTCACCCGCCAGGCCTGGGCGAAGCACGGCTTTGATAAAGTGCTGCTGGACCCAGCCCGTGCCGGCGCGCCGGGCGTGATGCCGCATATTATAAAACTGGCGCCGCGGCGGGTGGTGTATGTTTCCTGCAACCCGGCGACGCTGGCGCGAGACAGCGAAACCCTGTTGCAGGCTGGATATCAGATTCAACGCCTGGCGATGCTGGATATGTTCCCGCATACCGGTCATCTGGAATCAATGGTGTTGTTTGAGCGCAGGCTTACATAAGGTCATTCACAACGTCGCAGAAGAGCCGCCCCGGCCATCAATGCTGACGCGACCTGCAGGATGACATGTAGAAAGTTGAGGCTTGCCGACTTCGGCAGGCCGGTCCCTTAAGGAGAGGACAATGGTTGCGGTAAGAAGTGCACATCTTAATAAAGCTGGTGAATTTGACCCGAAGAAATGGATCGCGAGTCTGGGGATTTCCAGCCAGCAGTCGTGTGAGCGCTTAGCCGAAACCTGGGATTATTGTCGCGAAAAAACGCAAGGACACCCGCTGGCGGACCTGCTGCTGTGGCGGGGCGTCGAAATGGTGGAGATCCTCTCCACCCTAAGTATGGATATCGATACCCTGCGCGCGGCGCTGCTGTTCCCGCTGGCCGACAGCGAAGTCGTCAGCGAAGCGGTTATGCAGGAGAGCGTGGGTAAATCGGTCGTGACCCTGATTCACGGGGTACGGGACATGGCCGCCATCCGTCAGCTGAAAGCTACTCATACCGACTCAGTATCTTCCGAGCAGGTGGATAACATTCGCCGCATGCTGCTGGCGATGGTGGACGATTTCCGCTGCGTGGTTATCAAGCTTGCCGAACGTATCGCGCATCTGCGCGAGGTCAAGGACGCGCCGGAAGATGAGCGCGTGCTGGCGGCGAAAGAGTGCACCAATATCTATGCTCCCCTGGCGAACCGCTTAGGTATCGGCCAGCTGAAGTGGGAACTGGAAGATTACTGCTTCCGCTACCTGCACCCGGCAGAGTACAAGCGTATTGCCAAACTGCTCCACGAACGCCGTATCGACCGCGAGCATTATATCGACGAGTTCGTCGGCCACCTGCGGGCAGAAATGAAAGCCGAAGGGGTCAAGGCCGAGGTCTATGGTCGGCCGAAGCATATCTACAGCATCTGGCGCAAAATGCAGAAAAAACACCTCGCCTTTGACGAGCTGTTTGACGTTCGCGCGGTGCGCATCGTGGCCGAGCGGTTGCAGGATTGTTATGCCGCGCTGGGGATCGTTCATACTCACTACCGTCATCTGCCGGATGAGTTCGATGATTACGTGGCCAACCCGAAACCCAACGGCTACCAGTCTATCCACACCGTGGTGCTGGGGCCGAGCGGCAAGACGGTGGAGATTCAAATCCGCACCCGGCAGATGCATGAAGACGCCGAGCTGGGCGTGGCCGCGCACTGGAAGTACAAAGAGGGCGCGGGAGCGGGTACCAGCGGCGGTCGCGGCTATGAGGACCGTATCGCCTGGCTGCGCAAGCTGATTGCCTGGCAGGAAGAGATGGCCGACTCCGGCGAAATGCTCGACGAAGTGCGCAGCCAGGTCTTTGACGACCGGGTGTATGTCTTTACGCCGAAAGGCGACGTGGTGGACCTGCCGGCGGGGTCGACGCCGCTCGATTTTGCCTACCATATCCACAGCGACGTCGGTCATCGCTGCATCGGCGCTAAAATCGGCGGCCGCATCGTGCCGTTTACCTATCAGCTGCAGATGGGCGATCAGATCGAAATTATTACCCAGAAGCAGCCGAACCCGAGCCGCGACTGGCTCAACCCTAACCTCGGCTACGTTACCACCAGCCGCGGACGCTCCAAAATTCACGCCTGGTTCCGTAAGCAGGATCGCGACAAAAACATTCTTGCCGGCCGGCAGATCCTTGATGACGAGCTGGAGCATCTGGGCATCAGCCTGAAGGATGCGGAAAAGCACCTGCTGCCGCGCTACAATTTCAACGAGCTCGATGAACTGCTGGCGGCCATCGGCGGCGGCGATATCCGTCTCAACCAGATGGTCAACTTCCTGCAGGCGCAGTTCAATAAACCGAGCGCCGCCGAGCAGGATGCGGCAGCGCTGAAGCAGCTGCAGCAGAAAACCTATGCTCCGCAGAACCGCACCAAGGATAATGGCCGGGTGGTGGTGGAAGGGGTTGGCAATCTGATGCACCATATTGCCCGCTGCTGCCAGCCGATCCCGGGCGATGAGATCGTCGGCTTTATCACTCAAGGGCGCGGGATTTCCGTGCATCGTGCCGACTGCGATCAGCTCGCTGAACTGCAGTCGCATGCCCCGGAGCGCATCGTCGATGCGGTATGGGGCGAAAGCTACTCGGCGGGATATTCGCTGGTGGTCAGGGTGGAGGCGAACGATCGCAGCGGGTTATTGCGCGATATCACCACCATCCTCGCCAATGAGAAGGTGAACGTGCTGGGCGTTGCCAGCCGCAGCGATACCCGTCAGCAGCTGGCCACCATCGATATGACCATCGAGATTTACAACCTGCAGGTGCTGGGCCGGGTGCTCGGTAAGCTGAACCAGGTGCCCGATGTGATCGACGCGCGTCGTCTGCACGGCGGTTAATTCGTCTCCAGGCCGGATAAGGCGAAGCCGCCATCCGGCAATTTCGCAACGTCGGATAAGGTCGAAACGCCTTATCCGGCCGACTTTTTTTTGAATTTCCAGGATTGTCACATGACTCAAATTGACCGCTTGCTCGGCATCATGCGCCGCCTGCGCGACCCGGAAAACGGCTGCCCGTGGGATAAAGAGCAGACCTTTGCCACCATCGCCCCCTATACCCTCGAAGAAACCTATGAAGTGCTGGACGCTATTTCGCGAGAGGATTTTGACGACCTGCGCGGTGAGCTGGGCGATCTGCTGTTCCAGGTGGTGTTCTATGCGCAGATGGCGCAGGAAGAGGGACGTTTTAACTTTGACGATATCTGCGCCGCCATCAGCGACAAGCTGGAGCGCCGCCATCCCCATATCTTCGCTGATGCCACCGCGGGAAACAGCAGCGAAGTTCTGGCCCGCTGGGAGCAGATCAAAAGCGCGGAGCGGGCGGAAAAAGCCCAACACTCGGCGCTGGACGACATTCCGCATAGCCTGCCGGCGCTGATGCGCGCGCATAAAATCCAGCGTCGCTGCTCGGCGGTCGGTTTTGACTGGACCTCGCTGGGCCCGGTGCTCGACAAAGTGCATGAAGAAATTGATGAAGTGATGCATGAAGCGCAGCAGGCGGTGGTGGATGAAGCGAAACTGGAAGAGGAAGTGGGCGATCTGCTGTTCGCCACGGTGAATTTATCCCGCCATTTAGGGGTCAAAGCCGAGGTGGCGCTGCAAAAAGCGAACCGCAAGTTCGAGCGGCGCTTTCGCGAAGTCGAGCGCATTGTCGCCGCCCGCGGCCTGGAAATGACCGGCGTCGACCTCGATACCATGGAAGAAGTATGGCAACAGGTAAAACGCCAGGAAACTGATCTCTAACGAGTTTTCGTGATCAAGCGCGATTTGTGTGATTTTATAAATAACAAGCGCTTGATTTACGTCAAAAACATTTCGCCAAAAGCGTCTATTTTCTCTTTCCGTTATGTCGTTGAAACACCATGTAGCCTGCCTCTTCGAGTTGTTCGGGTCGCAACACAGGTGCAACTTGAAGAACGAAGGGGAGGGGAAGAATGAAAGTTTGTGGCGTCACGCATGTTCGGGTATACTACTTTCCCGTCCTGGTTATTCCATCGTTTTACCCTAACTTCTCAGGTTCAGCATGACAACGAACTATATTTTTGTGACCGGCGGGGTCGTATCCTCTCTGGGTAAAGGCATTGCCGCAGCCTCCCTGGCAGCCATTCTTGAAGCCCGTGGTCTCAACGTGACCATCATGAAACTGGATCCGTATATCAACGTCGATCCGGGCACCATGAGCCCAATCCAGCATGGGGAAGTGTTCGTTACTGAAGACGGCGCAGAAACCGATCTGGACCTGGGCCACTACGAGCGTTTCATCCGCACCAAGATGACTCGTCGCAACAACTTCACCACTGGTCGAATCTACTCCGACGTGCTGCGTAAAGAGCGCCGTGGCGACTATCTGGGCGCAACCGTACAGGTTATTCCGCACATCACCAACGCCATTAAAGAGCGCGTACTGGCTGGCGGCGAAGGCCATGACGTGGTGCTGGTGGAAATCGGCGGTACCGTAGGCGATATCGAATCCCTGCCGTTCCTCGAAGCTATTCGTCAGATGGCGGTAGAGATCGGCCGCGAGCATACCCTGTTTATGCACCTGACTTTAGTGCCGTACATGGCCGCCGCCGGTGAAGTCAAAACCAAACCGACTCAGCACTCCGTGAAAGAGCTGCTCTCCATCGGTATTCAGCCTGACATCCTGATTTGCCGCTCCGATCGCGCGGTTCCGGCCAACGAACGGGCGAAAATTGCTTTGTTCTGTAACGTTCCGGAAAAGGCTGTTATTTCTCTGAAAGACGTCGATTCCATTTATAAAATTCCAGGCCTGTTGAAATCTCAGGGGCTGGACGATTATATTTGTAAACGATTCAGCTTAACTTGTCCGGAAGCAAACCTGGCCGAATGGGAACAGGTAATCTATGAAGAAGCCAATCCGGCAGGCGAAGTCACCATCGGCATGGTCGGTAAGTACATTGAACTGCCGGACGCCTACAAGTCGGTGATTGAAGCGCTGAAACACGGTGGTCTGAAAAACCGCGTTACCGTCAACATCAAGCTGATCGATTCGCAGGATGTGGAAACGCGCGGCGTCGAAATCCTCAAGGATTTAGATGCTATCCTTATCCCGGGCGGCTTCGGCTACCGCGGTGTGGAAGGTAAGATCGCCACGGCGCGCTATGCGCGTGAGAACAATATTCCTTATCTGGGCATTTGCCTGGGTATGCAGGTTGCGCTGATTGAATTCGCGCGCAATGTAGCGGGTATGGAAAACGCCAACTCGACGGAATTTGTGCCAGACTGTAAATACCCGGTTGTGGCCCTGATTACCGAATGGCGTGACGAAGATGGCAACGTTGAAGTCCGCTCCGAGAAGAGCGATCTGGGCGGCACCATGCGCCTGGGCGCGCAGCAGTGCCAGCTGGATGAGGATTCTCTGGTACGCCAGCTGTACGGCGAGCCGACCATCACCGAGCGCCATCGTCACCGCTACGAAGTCAACAACATGTTGTTGAAACCGATTGAAGCTGCCGGTCTGCGCGTTGCGGGCCGTTCCGGGGATGATCAGTTGGTCGAGATCATCGAAGTGCCGAACCATCCGTGGTTTGTGGCCTGCCAGTTCCACCCGGAGTTTACTTCGACGCCGCGTGATGGACACCCGCTGTTTGCCGGCTTTGTGAAAGCCGCCAGCGAGTACCAGAAACGCCAGGCGAAGTAAAAAGAGTTAGAACGGCAATGCACCCATCCGGGTGCATTGTTTGTCTGGAGTTTTAGTTTAACTTGTACTGAGGAAAACCTAATGTCCAAAATCGTTAAAGTCATCGGTCGTGAAATCATCGACTCCCGTGGTAACCCGACTGTTGAAGCCGAAGTACACCTGGAAGGTGGTTTCGTCGGTATGGCAGCTGCTCCGTCAGGTGCTTCTACTGGTTCCCGCGAAGCGCTGGAACTGCGCGATGGCGACAAATCCCGTTTCCTGGGTAAAGGCGTAACCAAAGCTGTTGCTGCGGTAAACGGCCCGATCGCTCAGGCAATCCTGGGCAAAGATGCCAAAGATCAGGCTGGCATCGACAAGATCATGATCGACCTGGACGGTACTGAAAACAAATCTAACTTCGGTGCGAACGCAATCCTGGCCGTTTCTCTGGCGAACGCCAAAGCAGCTGCTGCCTCCAAAGGCCTGCCGCTGTACGCGCACATCGCTGAACTGAACGGCACTCCGGGCAAATACTCCATGCCGGTTCCGATGATGAACATCATCAACGGCGGTGAGCACGCTGACAACAACGTCGACATCCAGGAATTCATGATTCAGCCGGTTGGCGCGCCGACCCTGAAAGAAGCAGTACGCATGGGTTCTGAAGTGTTCCATCACCTGGCGAAAGTGCTGAAGTCCAAAGGCATGAACACTGCCGTTGGTGACGAAGGCGGCTACGCGCCGAACCTGGGTTCCAACGCCGAAGCGCTGGCTGTTATCGCTGAAGCGGTTAAAGCAGCAGGCTACGAGCTGGGCAAAGACATCACCCTGGCGATGGACTGCGCAGCGTCTGAATTCTACAAAGACGGTAAATACGTTCTGGCCGGCGAAGGCAACAAAGCGTTCACCTCTGAAGAGTTCACTCACTTCCTGGAAGAGCTGACCAAACAGTACCCGATCGTCTCCATCGAAGATGGCCTGGACGAATCTGACTGGGAAGGTTTCGCTTACCAGACCAAAGTACTGGGCGACAAAATCCAGCTGGTTGGTGACGACCTGTTCGTAACCAACACCAAGATCCTGAAAGAAGGCATCGAAAAAGGCATCGCTAACTCCATCCTGATCAAATTCAACCAGATCGGTTCTCTGACCGAAACTCTGGCTGCTATCAAGATGGCGAAAGACGCTGGCTACACCGCTGTCATCTCTCACCGTTCTGGCGAAACTGAAGACGCGACCATCGCCGACCTGGCTGTGGGTACCGCTGCAGGCCAGATCAAAACCGGTTCTATGAGCCGTTCTGACCGCGTTGCTAAATACAACCAGCTGATTCGTATCGAAGAAGCGCTGGGTGAGCAAGCGCCGTTCAATGGTCGTAAAGAGATCAAAGGCCAGGCTTAATCCTGTCCTTATGAAATAACCATGCCAGCCTTCGGGCTGGCATTTTTTTTATACCTGCGGCCATTATTTAAAGTCGACGGCCATTTGCTGAGGGATCGACAACCCGCGGGTGGTTTCCACGCAGCGGTCGATGTAATCGGTAAAGCGCGGCGGTTTTGGCATCCCCATGCTCAGCAGCTTGTCGTTGCTAAAGCGCACGTTCAGCGTGGCGAACGCGCCATATAAGCGCATCGCTTTCAGCATCAGTCGCTCATTGCACGGCCCAAAAATTCCTTTCAGTTCGCGACGCATTTTGACCAGCGTTTCATAACTCACCTGGGCGTACTTATCTCCCACCGGCGCCTGCTCCAGCGCCAGGGCCATCGCCCGGTCGATGTCGGCAAACTTCACGCTGTTCTCCTCACCGGCAGAGATATGCACTACCTCGCCGTGGGCCAGCGGCTGGTTAAGCAGCATCAGCAGGGCGTCGGCGCAGTAGTCCACCGGGATAACATCGATTCGGTCCTCCATCGCGCACATAAATTTCTGCAGCATCAGTCCCATGCTGAATACCCAGAAAATACTGCTGGAAGGCCGGCAGCCGTGATGAGTATGGCCCACCACAATAGAAGGGCGGGCAATGACCAGCGGTAGCGTAGGGCAGTGCTGCTGCATCAGTTGCTCGATGGCCGATTTCGAGTGGGTATATTCCACCAGATGCTCGGCGCGCTGCCGAAACTCCGCGCTCTCGGCGACCAGCGAATCCGGCTCCGGTGAGCAGGACATTGCGGTGCCGACGTGGAGAAAACGCTGCAGACCCGCCACCTGCGCCATCCGTTGCGCCAGACGCAGCGTACCCGTAACGTTAACCTTCCAGATGAGCGGGTTGCTGCCAAACGAGGCGACAGCGGCGCAGTTGAGAACATGGGTGACTTGCTCAAGCCGCGGATCGTTAAGAAAATGCTCCGGAGAGGCGAGATCGCCCAGCAGGATCTGCTGCGGTCGCAGCATCGCCAGTTTCTCCTCGGCGATGTTGAACTTACGCATGTTTTCCTTGACCCGTTCCAGGCCTGCCTCGGGGTTGTTGGCACGCACCAGTAGCAGCAGATCTAATTGACTATCCTGATGGAGTATTTTCTCTAACGCCGCGCCGCCCAGAAAACCGGTGACGCCGGTAATGAATAATGTGGTCATAAACGCTATCTCATTATGGTTGGTCTGCGGGATTCTAGGAGGGCCAAAGTAAACGACGATTAAATAAAAAATGGCGGGCAGCAGGACTTTATTAAGAGGGGCTTAAGCTTATTTTTGGCGGCGGATTGGATTCGACTCTCAGACCAGGTAAATAATTCACTCTTTCATGTATCAATTTGTACATGCATGTATTTAAACATGTTTTTATTTTTCCGCTGACGTTTTTTATGTTCTGGTATATAACACGAAAAACATGTTCTGTTACATCTTTCTTCGCTGCAGTACGCTCCGCTGTTTATTTAAATCCTTACCACACTAATGAAATAAACGAAAACAGATGCATACTTTTAATTAACAATGAATAACGTCCGGGGTGAGAAAGCGACCCCGTGAGGGAAAAACGATCGCAGCGCAGGACAAGACCTGGACAGTGAAATCTGCGATAATAAGCGTTTATCACCCTAAACAGAGATGACTATGCAGTACCCGATTAACGAGATGTTCCAGACCCTGCAAGGCGAGGGTTACTTCACCGGCGTGCCTGCCATTTTTATTCGTCTGCAGGGATGCCCGGTAGGATGCGCGTGGTGTGACACCAAGCATACCTGGGACAAACTGGCCGATCGGGAAGTGTCGTTGTTCAGCATCCTGGCGAAAACCAAAGAGAGCGATAAGTGGGGGCCGGCAAGCAGTGAAGATCTGCTGGCGATTATCGGTCGTCAGGGGTGGACTGCCCGCCACGTGGTCATTACCGGCGGTGAGCCCTGCATTCACGACTTAACGCCGTTAACCTCGCTTCTGGAACAAAACGGCTTTAGCTGTCAGATTGAAACCAGCGGCACCCATGAAGTGCTTTGCAGCCACAACACCTGGGTGACGGTTTCCCCGAAGGTCAACATGCGCGGCGGGTATGACGTGCTGTCTCAGGCCCTGCAGCGGGCGGATGAGATCAAGCATCCGGTAGGGCGCGTCCGCGACATCGAAGCGCTGGACGAACTGCTGGAAACGCTGAGCGATGACAAACCGCGGATCATCGCCCTGCAGCCGATCAGTCAGAAAGAAGACGCGACGCGCCTGTGTATCGACACCTGCATCGCCCGCAACTGGCGCCTGTCCATGCAGACGCATAAATATCTGAATATCGCCTGATAAAAAAGCCCGGTAGCATACTGACCGGGCTTTTTTTCGCTTACTCGCCGCGATAGACGCAGCCGGCGGTGCAGGTCTCTTTCACCATCACCGCGCTCAGCAGCGGGACTCGCGGTTTCATCTCATCCCAGATCCATTTGGCCAGCACTTCGCTGGTAGGGTTTTCCAGACCGGGGATATCGTTCAGATAATAGTGGTCCAGGCGATCGTAGGTCGGCTTGAAGGCGGCCTTCAGCTCGGCGAAATCCATGATCCACCCGGTATGGGGATCGACTTCACCGGTTATCTCCAGACGCACCATAAAGGAGTGGCCATGCAGGCGACCGCATTTGTGTCCTTCCGGGACGTGCGGCAGGTGGTGGGCGGCTTCGAAGGTGAAATCTTTAAACAGCGTGGTGGACATCATTGACTCTCAACAGGACGAAAAAAACCGCCGTAGGGTACCGGAAAGTACATTTTTTCGCATTAACTAAAACGGCCCTGAACAGAAAATCGACACATTTATCTGGGTTAAGTCCATAAAGTTTCGATATTTCAGATGGTTATTTAATCGATTTTGTTGTTAATAACTACAACTAAAACCGGTTAGTCCATTTGGTTATTTATTATTTCCATCCCTTCTTTAATTGTTACTATGCCCGCCGTTAACCTTCTATTCTCTTCTGTTTTTGTCGCGCTGACAGGGTGCGAATAACAGCTTTGCTTACTGGAACAAACGACGCATGACGACACAGGCCCCACCTTCCAACTTGCTGCCGCTCAACCCGGAGCAACTGGCGCGCCTTCAGGCGGCCACCACTGACTTCACGCCCACTCAGCTCGCCTGGGTGTCTGGCTATTTCTGGGGCGTGCTGAATCAGCACTCTGGCGCAACGGCAGTCGCTCCCGCCCCGGCCGCCGAGGTCCCGACGATCACGCTGATTTCCGCCTCGCAAACCGGCAACGCTCGCCGCGTCGCCGAAGCGCTGCGTGACGATCTGCTGGCGGCGAAGCTGAACGTGAAGCTGGTGAATGCAGGTGATTATAAATTCAAACAAATTGCTGCTGAAAAACTGCTGGTGGTCGTGACCTCCACCCAGGGGGAAGGTGAGCCGCCGGAAGAAGCGGTCGCATTGCATAAGTTTCTGTTCTCTAAAAAAGCGCCGAAGCTGGACGGAACCGCATTCGCCGTCTTTGGCCTCGGCGATACCTCTTATGAATTCTTCTGCCAGTCCGGCAAAGATTTCGACAGCAAGCTGGCCGAACTTGGCGCGGAACGCCTGCTCGATCGCGTCGACGCCGACGTTGAATATCAGGCTGCGGCCGCTGAATGGCGCGCGCGCGTCGTTGAGGTGCTGAAGGCCCGTGCGCCGGTTGCCGCGCCCGCTCAGCTGGCCGCCAGCGGCGCAGTGAACGACATTCATACCAGCCCATACACCAAAGAGGCTCCGCTAACGGCGACCCTGTCGGTCAACCAGAAAATCACCGGCCGCGATTCAGAAAAAGATGTACGCCATATCGAAATTGACCTCGGTGATTCCGGTCTGCGCTATCAGCCGGGCGACGCGCTGGGCGTCTGGTATCAAAACGATCCTCAGCTGGTGAAAGAGCTGGTGGAGCTGCTGTGGCTGAAAGGCGACGAGCCGGTAACCGTCGAGGGCAAAACCCTGCCGCTGGCGGAAGCCCTGCAGTGGCATTTTGAGCTGACGGTCAACACCGCCGCTATCGTTGAGAACTACGCCACCCTGACCCGCAGCGAATCGCTGCTGCCGCTGGTGGGCGATAAAGCTCAGCTGCAGCAGTATGCCGCCGCGACGCCGATCGTCGATATGGTCCGTTTCTCCCCGGCGCAGCTGGACGCTGAGGCGTTAATCGGTCTGCTGCGCCCGCTGACGCCGCGTCTGTACTCCATTGCCTCCTCGCAGGCGGAAGTGGAGAGTGAAGTGCATGTCACCGTGGGCGTGGTGCGCTATGACATTGAAGGCCGCGCCCGGGCTGGCGGCGCCTCCAGCTTCCTCGCCGACCGCGTGGAAGAGGATGGCGAAGTCCGCGTCTTCATCGAGCACAATGACAACTTCCGTCTGCCGGCTAACCCGGAGACGCCGGTGATCATGATTGGCCCGGGCACCGGTATTGCGCCGTTCCGCGCCTTCATGCAGCAGCGCGCAGCGGACGGGGCGCCAGGTAAGAACTGGCTGTTCTTCGGCAACCCGCACTTCACTGAAGATTTCCTCTATCAGGTGGAGTGGCAGAGCTATGTAAAAGAGGGGCTGCTGACCCGTATCGATCTGGCCTGGTCCCGCGATCAACAACAAAAAATCTATGTGCAGGACAAACTGCGTGAGCAGGGGGCCGAGCTGTGGCGCTGGATCAATGATGGCGCCCACATTTATGTCTGCGGCGACGCCAATCGTATGGCGAAAGACGTGGAACAGACTTTACTGGAAGTGATTGCCGAATACGGCGCGATGGACGCCGAAGCGGCGGACGAATTTTTAAGTGAGCTGCGCGTTGAGCGCCGTTATCAGCGAGATGTCTACTAATGAGCGAAAAACATCCGGGGCCTTTAGTGGTCGAAGGTAAACTGACCGATGCCGAGCGTATGAAGCTCGAGAGCAACTACCTGCGCGGCACCATTGCGGAAGATTTAAACGACGGTCTGACCGGCGGTTTTAAAGGCGATAACTTCCTGCTGATCCGTTTCCACGGTATGTACCAGCAGGACGATCGCGATATCCGCGCGGAACGCGCCGCTCAGAAGCTGGAGCCGCGCCATGCAATGCTCCTACGCTGCCGTCTGCCGGGCGGGGTGATCACCACCACCCAGTGGAAGGCGATCGATAAGTTTGCCGCCGAGAACACCATTTACGGCAGTATTCGCCTGACCAACCGGCAGACTTTCCAGTTCCACGGCATTTTGAAAAAGAACGTCAAGCCGGTGCATCAGATGCTGCACTCGGTGGGGCTGGACGCGCTGGCCACCGCCAACGATATGAACCGTAACGTGCTGTGCACCTCCAACCCTTACGAGTCGCAGCTGCACGCCGAGGCCTACGAGTGGGCGAAAAAGATCTCCGAGCATCTGCTGCCGCGCACCCGCGCCTATGCCGAAATCTGGCTGGATCAGAAAAAGGTCGCCACCACTGACGAAGAGCCGATCCTCGGTCAGACCTATCTGCCGCGTAAGTTTAAAACCACGGTGGTGATCCCGCCCCAGAACGATATCGATCTGCACGCCAACGACATGAACTTCGTAGCGATCGCCGAAAACGGCAAGCTGGTGGGCTTTAACCTGTTGGTGGGCGGCGGTCTGTCTATCGAACACGGTAACAAAAAAACCTACGCCCGCACGGCGAGCGAATTCGGTTATCTGCCGCTGGAGCATACTCTGGCGGTGGCGGAAGCGGTCGTGACCACCCAGCGCGACTGGGGTAACCGTACCGACCGTAAGAATGCGAAAACCAAGTACACCCTTGAGCGCGTTGGCGTCGAAACCTTCAAGGCGGAAGTGGAGCGCCGGGCAGGTATTAAGTTTGAGCCGATCCGCCCGTACGAATTCACCGGCCGCGGCGACCGCATCGGCTGGGTGAAGGGGATTGATGATAAATGGCACCTGACGCTGTTTATTGAAAACGGCCGCATTCTGGATTATCCGGGGCGCCCGCTGAAAACCGGTCTGCTGGAGATTGCTAAGATCCATCAAGGTGAATTCCGCATCACCGCCAACCAGAACCTGATCGTCGCCAGCGTACCGGAAGATCAGAAGGCGCGGATCGAGAAGCTGGCGCGGGATCATGGCCTGATGAATGCCGTCACCCCGCAGCGCGAAAACTCGATGGCCTGCGTCTCCTTCCCGACCTGCCCGCTGGCGATGGCGGAAGCCGAGCGTTTCCTGCCGTCGTTTATCGACAAGGTGGAAGGGGTGATGAGCAAGCACGGCGTGAGCGATGAGCATATCGTCACCCGCGTCACCGGCTGCCCGAACGGCTGCGGTCGCGCGATGCTGGCGGAAGTGGGGCTGGTGGGGAAAGCGCCAGGTCGCTATAACCTGCACATCGGCGGTAACCGCAGCGGCACCCGCATCCCGCGGATGTACCGGGAGAACATTACCGAGTCGGAAATTCTCGACTCGCTAGACCAACTGGTAGGGCGCTGGGCGAAAGAGCGCGAAGCGGGTGAAGGCTTCGGCGACTTTACGGTGCGTGCGGGCATCATTCGCCCGGTGCTCGATCCAGCCCGCGATTTCTGGGAGTAACATCCTGGTGCCCGGTGGCGCGTAGCGATCCGGGCCTGTAAAACCCGTAGGCCGGGCAAACGCAGTGCCGCCCGGCAAAACAGGCAAACGAGGTTCTTATGTCCGTACTCGATCTAAACGCGCTTAATGCATTGCCGAAAGTGGAACGCATTCTGGCACTCGCGGAAACCAACGCCCAGCTGGAAAAGCTCGACGCCGAAGGGCGTGTGGCCTGGGCGCTGGAAAACCTGCCGGGAGACTATGTGCTGTCGTCAAGCTTTGGCATTCAGGCGGCGGTGAGTTTGCACCTGGTGAACCAGATCCGCCCGGACATTCCGGTGATCCTTACCGATACCGGTTACCTGTTCCCGGAAACCTACCAGTTTATTGATGAGCTGACGGACAAACTCAAGCTGAACCTGAAGGTCTACCGCGCGGCTGAAAGCGCGGCCTGGCAGGAGGCGCGCTACGGCAAGCTGTGGGAGCAGGGCGTTGAGGGCATTGAGAAATACAATGAGATCAACAAGGTTGAACCGATGAACCGGGCGCTGAAAGAGCTCAACGCGCAGACGTGGTTTGCCGGTCTGCGCCGCGAGCAGTCGGGCAGTCGGGCTACGCTTCCGGTGCTGGCGGTCCAGCGCGGGGTGTTCAAGGTGTTGCCGATTATCGACTGGGATAACCGGACGGTGTATCAGTACCTGCAAAAGCACGGGCTGAAATACCATCCGCTGTGGGATCAGGGCTATCTGTCGGTAGGCGATACCCACACCACCCGCAAATGGGAGCCGGGCATGGCAGAAGAAGAGACCCGGTTCTTCGGGCTTAAACGCGAGTGCGGATTGCACGAGGGTTAATAGCGCCTCCTGAGGGAAGGGGGGGCAAGAGAACACGCGGGTTTGCCGCGTGTTCATTTGCAGCCGTCAGCTTTTCTTCTCCACCTTCGCCAGCTCTTTCACCAGCGGCAGCATCACTTTCACGACATCGCGCCCGCGATGCTCGATCCGTCCCGGCAGCGCGTGGTCGATATACTGCTGATTATCCAGCTGCACGTCATGCCAGCTGATGCCCTGCGGGAAGCTGCGCGATTTGCTCCGCTGCTGATAGCCATCTTTCTTGCCTAATGACCAGTTGGTCGCTTCCACCGACAGCACCGGGATCCCCGCGTTGTCGAAGACGCTGGCGTCATTACAGCAGCTGGTGCCTTTCGGGTAAGCCGGATTGAGTCCCGGATTGGTGTAGGCGGCAATGCCTTTGCTGCGGGCGATAGCCAACGCGCGATCGCGGGTCAGCTTGCGTACCGAGGCCGGCGTGCGGCGGCCGCTGTTGAAGTAAAGCTTATCGCCCACCACCAGGTTATCGAGATTGATCACCAGCAGGGTATTTTTCTTTTCCGCCTCGCTCATCCGCTGCAGCAGGTTTTGCGCGCCGAGACGACCTTCCTCTTCGCCGCTGGTGGCGATAAAGCGAATGCCATAGCGGGTGGGGACGTTCTTTAAATGCTCCGCCAGCTCCAGCATCACCCCGAGCCCCATCGCGTTGTCGTCAATTCCCTGCAGCGTCAGGCCGCCGAGGTTATTTTCGACGTCTTTATCGCTCTGCGGCGCGTAGGTATCAAGGTGGGCCATGATGATGATTTGCTGGCGAGACTGGCCTTCATGGGCGGCGATCACCGTACTGCCGGTGGCGTTATGCCAGTTTTTACGCTGGTTGCTGTCGGTATAGATGTAGCGGGTATTGAAGCTCCGCACGTCGCTCTGATAGCCCATCCGGGCGAACTGCTGGCGCAGATAGTCAGCTGAGAGCATTTCCGGGGGCGTTCCGGTCATGCGTCCCGGGAAGACGGTGGCGATATGGCGAGCCTGACTACTGGCGGTGTCGCCCAGCGCGCCGAAGGCGGGGGCGTCGGCGAAAACAAAACCGGTGCCGAGCGCCAGCGGAAGCAGACGGCGGCACAACGCGGAAAACATAAGGGGTCCTTACACGAACGAGACAATTTGACGCGTACAGTATGAAACTGTGACCGCGGTTAAACAATTTCAATTGCTCTTAAATAGCGGAAAAATAGCGTGTTAAGCACTTTTTGATATTTGGATTTCCATCGCGTTATTCCTTTGCGTCACAACTCATTCCATTTCGTAATTTCATTTGCTCTAAGGCGCACCCTATAGTCGCAGTATCGCTGATTGTAAGAGAGTTGTTACCCCGTGGATTACTTGCCCCTTTTTGCCGAACTGAAACAAAGGCCCGTACTGGTGATCGGCGGCGGTGAGATTGCCGAACGCAAGATCAAGTTCCTGCTGCGAGCCCAGGCGCAGGTGCAGGTGGTCGCCGGGACGTTGTCTCCGGCGCTGGCCGATCTGGCGGCGCGCCAGGCGCTTAGCTGGCGGGCGACGGAATTTAGCGACGCTCTGGTGGACGATGTCTTTCTGGTGATTGCCGCCACGGAGGACGAGGCGCTTAACCAGCGGGTGTTTGCGGCGGCTAACGCGCGCTACCGACTGGTCAACGTAGTGGATAACCAGGCGCTGTGCTCGTTTGTTTTCCCTTCTATCGTCGACCGTTCGCCGCTGCTGGTGGCGATCTCCTCCAGCGGGAAAGCGCCGGTGCTGTCGCGCATTCTGCGCGAAAAAATCGAAGCGCTGCTGCCGACGAACCTCGGGCGTCTGGCGGAATCGGCGAGCTACTGGCGCAACCATCTGAAAACCCGTCTGACGACCACCGAAGCGCGTCGCCGCTTTTGGGAGCGGGTCTTTACCGGTCGCTTCGCCAGCCTGATGGTGGCGGGCAACGCTGCGGAGGCGGAAAAGGCGCTGCAGGATGAGCTGGATAAGCCCGAACGCGAAACGGGTGAAATTATTCTGGTAGGGGCCGGACCGGGCGATGCCGGGCTGCTGACCCTGCGTGGCTTGCAGGCGATCCAGCAGGCGGACGTGGTTTTCCACGATCATCTGGTGACCCAGCCGGTTCTCGAGCTGGTGCGCCGCGATGCCGAGCTGGTTTGCGTCGGCAAACGCGCCGGCGAGCACTCGGTGCCGCAGCATGAAACCAATCAGCTGCTGGTGGAGGCGGCGAAGGCGGGGAAAACCGTCGTGCGCCTGAAAGGCGGCGATCCGTTTATTTTTGGCCGCGGCGCTGAAGAGCTGCAGGCCGCCGCCGCTGCGGGCATCCCGTTCCAGGTGGTGCCAGGCGTCACTGCCGCCGCCGGCGCGACGGCCTACGCCGGTATTCCGCTGACCCATCGCGATTATGCGCAAAGCGCCGTCTTTGTCACCGGGCACTATAAGCCGGACAGCGCCCCCTTCGACTGGGCGCTGTTGGCGAAGAGCCAACAGACGCTGGCGATTTACATGGGCACCATGAAGGCGGCGGAAATCAGCGCCCAGCTGATTGCCCACGGTCGCGACAGCAATACGCCGGTAGCGGTGATATCCCGCGGTACCCGCGACGATCAGCAGACGATAACCGGCACATTGCAACAACTCGAACACCTGGCGAAAGACGCCCCGATGCCCGCCCTGCTGGTGGTCGGCGAAGTGGTGCAGCTGCATCAGCAGCTCGCCTGGTTTCAACATACATCATCCGCCGAGGGGTTTAACTCTTCGGTGGTCAATCTGGCTTAAGGAACGGTTATGGACCAAAAACGACTCACTCACCTGCGGCAACTGGAGGCGGAAAGCATCCATATTATTCGTGAGGTGGCCGCCGAATTTTCTAACCCGGTGATGATGTACTCCATCGGGAAAGATTCCAGCGTAATGCTGCATCTGGCGCGCAAAGCGTTTTATCCGGGAACCCTGCCGTTCCCGCTGCTGCACGTCGATACCGGCTGGAAATTCCGTGAGATGTATGAGTTCCGCGACCGTACCGCCAAAGCCTATGGCTGCGAGCTGCTGGTGCATAAAAACCCGGAAGGGGTGGCGATGGGCATTAACCCGTTCGTCCACGGCAGCGCCAAGCATACCGATATCATGAAAACCGAAGGGCTGAAGCAGGCGCTGAACAAATACGGCTTTGACGCCGCATTCGGCGGTGCGCGCCGTGATGAGGAGAAATCCCGCGCCAAAGAGCGCATCTACTCCTTCCGCGACCGCTTCCACCGCTGGGACCCGAAAAACCAGCGTCCGGAGCTGTGGCACAACTACAACGGCCAGATTAACAAAGGCGAAAGCATCCGCGTCTTCCCGCTCTCCAACTGGACCGAGCTGGATATCTGGCAGTACATCTATCTGGAAAACATCGAAATCGTGCCGCTGTATCTGGCCGCTGAGCGCCCGGTGCTGGAGCGCGACGGCATGCTGATGATGATCGATGACGACCGTATCGATCTGCAGCCGGGCGAAGTGATTGAAAAGCGGATGGTGCGTTTCCGTACCCTCGGCTGCTGGCCGCTGACCGGCGCAGTGGAGTCTGAAGCGCAAACGCTGCCGGAAATTATTGAAGAGATGCTGGTATCCACCACCAGCGAACGTCAGGGGCGCGTCATTGACCGCGACCAGGCCGGCTCGATGGAGCTGAAGAAACGTCAGGGGTATTTCTAAGGAGCCGCCATGAACACGACCATTGCCCAACAAATTGCTAATGAAGGCGGCGTAGAAGCTTATCTGCACGCGCAACAGCACAAGAGCCTGCTGCGTTTTCTGACCTGCGGCAGCGTCGATGACGGTAAAAGCACCCTGATTGGCCGTCTGCTGCACGATACCCGCCAGATCTATGAAGATCAGCTCTCTTCGCTGCACAACGACAGCAAGCGCCACGGCACCCAGGGCGAAAAACTGGACCTGGCGCTGCTGGTGGATGGCCTGCAGGCCGAGCGCGAGCAGGGCATCACCATCGACGTGGCCTATCGCTATTTCTCCACCGAGAAGCGCAAATTTATCATCGCTGACACCCCGGGGCACGAGCAGTACACCCGCAATATGGCCACCGGCGCGTCCACCTGCGATCTGGCGATCCTGCTGATCGACGCGCGCAAAGGCGTGCTGGATCAGACCCGCCGTCACAGCTTTATCTCCACCCTGCTGGGCATTAAACACCTGGTGGTGGCGGTCAACAAAATGGATCTCGTCGAGTTTAGCGAAGCGCGCTTCAACGAGATCCGTGAAGCTTACCTGACCTTTGCCGAGCAGCTGCCGGGCAACCTCGATATCCGCTTTGTACCGCTGTCGGCGCTGGAGGGCGATAACGTCGCCAGTCAGAGCGCGAACATGCCGTGGTACAGCGGCCCGACCCTGCTGGAAGTCCTCGAAACCGTGGAGATCCAACGGGTAGTAGAGAGCCAGCCGCTGCGCTTCCCGGTGCAGTATGTTAACCGTCCGAACCTCGATTTCCGCGGCTTCTCCGGTACGGTCGCCTCCGGCACCGTGCAGGTCGGCCAGCGCCTGAAGGTGCTGCCGTCGGGCGTCGAATCGAGCGTGGCGAGGATCGTCACCTTCGACGGCGATCTGCAGGAAGCCGCCGCCGGGGAAGCCATTACCATTGTGCTGAAAGATGAAATCGACATCAGCCGCGGCGACCTGCTGGTTGACGCGCAAGCCACGCTGCCGGCGGTGCAAAGCGCCAGCATCGACGTGGTGTGGATGGCCGAGCAGGCGTTGACCCCGGGGCAGAGCTACGACATCAAAATCGCCGGTAAGAAGACCCGCGCCCGCGTGGACGCTATCCGTTACCAGGTGGATATTAACAACCTGACCCAGCGTGAAGTCGAGTCTCTGCCGCTGAACGGCATCGGGCTGGTGGAGCTGACCTTTGACGAACCTTTAGTGCTGGATCCGTATCAGCAAAACCCGGTGACCGGCGGGCTCATCTTTATCGATCGTCTGACCAACGTCACCGTCGGCGCCGGGATGGTCAACGAGCCGCACCTGCAGGCGTCGACGTCGGCATCGCAGTACAGCGCTTTCGAGCTGGAACTGAACCAGCTGATCCGCAAACACTTCCCGCACTGGGACGCCCGCGACCTGCTGGGAGGCAAATAATGGCCCAGCATGACGAAAACGTCGTCTGGCATGCCCACCCTGTGACCCAGCAGCAGCGGGAACAGCATCACGGCCATCGCGGCGTGGTGCTGTGGTTTACCGGCCTTTCGGGGTCGGGTAAATCCACCGTCGCCGGGGCGCTGGAGGAAGCCTTGCATGAGCGCGGCGTCAGCACCTATCTGCTGGACGGCGATAACGTGCGTCATGGCCTGTGCAGCGACCTGGGATTCAGCGATGAGGATCGCAAAGAGAACATTCGCCGCGTCGGTGAAGTGGCCAGGCTGATGGTCGATGCCGGGCTGGTTGTATTGACGGCATTTATATCTCCGCACCGCGCGGAGCGACAGATGGTGCGCGAGCGCCTGGGGGAGGGACGCTTTATCGAAGTGTTCGTCGATACCCCGCTGGCCATTTGCGAGGCGCGGGATCCGAAAGGATTGTATAAGAAGGCGCGGGCAGGGGAATTACGCAATTTTACCGGCATAGACTCGGTCTATGAGGCACCGGAAAAGGCGGAAATTCATCTGGATGGTGAACAATTGGTAACAAATTTGGTGCACCAACTATTAGACCTGCTGCAACAGAGCGATATTATCAGATCCTGAAACGGCAGCGGCATCGAGGGGTGCCGGTTGCCCGGTCTACAGGATTCGATATGCGCAATACCCAGAACCTCAGTATTATTCGTTCAGAACCGCCTCCGGCGACCGGCGACGAGACCACCTGGTCTTTGTCGGGCGCTGCCGTGGGCTTTATTTCATGGCTGCTGGCGCTGGGTATTCCCTTCCTTCTCTATGGCAGTAATACACTTTTCTTCCTCCTCTACACCTGGCCATTCTTCCTTGCGTTGATGCCAGTGGCGGTGGTGGTCGGTATTGCGCTGCACTCTCTGCTCAATGGCAAACTGCTCTATAGCGCCAGCGCGACCATCCTGACCGTCGGGCTGATGTTTGCGCTACTCTTCCTCTGGCTGTTGGGATAACCCGTTTCTGGTATGAATCAAGCATGGGTATCAGCGGCAAAAATATGGTACAGTCCCCGCGTTACGCGGCATCGTCCGCGCGCCCCGGTAGCGTACCCGGGCGAGTTTTGGGATGATGATGCCGTTTTTCAGGGGGCAGGATGGGTAAACTAACGCTGCTATTATTAGCTTTGCTGGTCTGGCTACAGTATTCGCTGTGGTTCGGTAAAAACGGCCTGCATGACTACACGCGGGTTAACGACGACGTCACCGCCCAGCAGGCGACTAACGCCAAATTAAAAGCACGCAACGATCAGCTGTTTGCCGAAATTGACGACCTCAACGGCGGTCAGGAAGCGATCGAGGAGCGTGCGCGCAATGAACTCAGCATGACCCGCCCGGGCGAAACCTTCTATCGTCTGGTACCGGATGCGTCTAAACGCAACCAGGCATCGGGGCAACAGCAGAACAATCGATAACCAGGCCCAGGATTACGACATGGCAGCCACTTTTCCGGGCATTTGCGCCGTGGTGCCGGCAGCCGGTTTTGGCCGCCGCATGCAAACGGAATGCCCGAAACAATATCTCTCAATCGGTAACAAAACGATTCTCGAACACGCGGTCGCCGCGCTGCTGGCGGATCCGCGCGTCAAGCGCGTGGTGATTGCCGTCAGCCCCGGCGATCGGCGCTTCAGCCAGCTGCCGCTGGCCCAGCACCCGCAAATTATCGTCGTGGATGGCGGCGCCGAGCGCGCCGATTCGGTACTCGCCGGCCTGCAGGCGTTACCGGAAGCGCAGTGGGTGCTGGTGCATGACGCCGCGCGCCCCTGCCTGCATCAGGATGACCTCAGCCGCCTGCTGGCACTCTGTGAAACCAGCCGCGTCGGCGGGATCCTCGCGGCCCCGGTGCGCGACACCATGAAGCGCGCCGAGCCGGGCAAAACCGCCGTCGCCCATACCGTCGATCGTAATGACCTGTGGCACGCGCTCACCCCGCAATTTTTCCCTCGCGAGCTGCTGGTGGATTGCCTCACCCGGGCGCTGAACGAGGGGGCCACCATCACCGATGAAGCCTCGGCGCTGGAGTATTGCGGCTTCCATCCGCAGCTGGTCGCCGGACGCGCTGATAATATTAAAGTGACGCGCCCGGAAGATCTGGCGCTGGCGGAATTTTACCTCACCCGTTCCCGACACCAGGAGAAAGCTTAATGCGAATTGGACATGGTTTTGACGTACACGCTTTTGGCGGTGAAGGCCCAATCATCATTGGCGGGGTACGCATTCCTTATGAAAAAGGGCTGCTGGCCCACTCCGACGGCGACGTCGCGCTGCATGCGCTGACCGACGCGCTGCTGGGCGCCGCGGCGCTCGGCGATATTGGCAAGCTGTTCCCGGATACCGATCCGGCGTTTAAAGGCGCCGACAGCCGCGAACTGCTGCGCGAAGCGTGGCGCCGCATTCAGGCCAAAGGCTATACGCTCGGCAACGTCGACGTCACCATTATCGCCCAGGCACCGAAAATGCTGCCGCATATCCCGCAAATGCGTGTCTTTATCGCTGAAGATCTCGGCTGCCATATGGACGACGTCAACGTGAAAGCGACCACCACCGAGAAGCTGGGCTTCACCGGCCGCGGGGAAGGGATCGCCTGCGAAGCGGTCGCGCTGCTGCGTAAGGCCGACAAATGATCGCCTTTGACCAACTGACCTGGCTGCACGGCAAGCCGCAGAGCAGCGGGCTGCTGAAAGCCAATCCGGAAGATTTTCTGGTAGTGGAAGACCTGGGCTTTGCCCCGGACGGCGAAGGCGAGCACGTGCTGGTGCGGATCCTTAAAAACGGCTGCAATACGCGTTTTGTCGCCGACGCGCTGGCGAAATTCCTCAAAATCCATGCCCGTGAAGTGAGCTTCGCCGGGCAAAAAGATAAGCACGCCGTCACCGAGCAGTGGCTGTGCGCTCGGGTGCCTGGCAAAGAGATGCCGGATCTGAGCAAATTTCAGCTTGAGGGCTGCCAGGTACTGGAATATGCCCGCCATAAGCGTAAGCTGCGATTAGGCGCGCTGAAGGGCAACCAGTTTACCCTGATCCTGCGCGAGATTAGCGATCGCCAGGAGGTGGAGACGCGTCTGCAGGCCATCGCTGAACGGGGCGTGCCGAACTATTTCGGCGCTCAGCGCTTCGGCATTGGCGGCAGTAACCTGCAGGGCGCGCTGCGCTGGGCGGAGAGCGGCGCGCCGGTGCGCGATCGCAATAAGCGCAGTTTTTGGTTGTCGGCGGCCCGCAGCGCGTTGTTTAATCAGCAAGTCAGTATTAGATTAAAAAAAACGGAATTTAATCAGGTTGTTGATGGCGATGCGCTACAATTAGCGGGGCGTGGGAGCTGGTTTGTCGTCACACCGGAAGAACTCGAGGTTTCGCAGGCGCGGGTGCACAACCGCGAACTGATGATCACGGCTGCGCTACCGGGCAGCGGCGACTGGGGAAGCCAGCGCGACGCCCTGGCCGCCGAGCAGGCCGCCATCGCCGAGGAAACCTCGCTGCAGACACTGTTGGTGCGGGAGAAAGTCGAGGCGGCGCGCCGGGCGATGCTCCTCTATCCGCAGCAGTTGAGCTGGAACTGGTGGGATGATGTAACCGTTGAACTGCGTTTCTGGCTGCCGGCGGGCAGCTTCGCCACCAGCGTGGTCAGGGAGCTTATCAATACAACGGGTGACTATGCGAATATTGCTGAGTAACGATGACGGGATCCATGCGCCGGGGATACAGACCCTGGCGAAGGCCTTAAGGGAATTTGCCGAGGTCCAGGTGGTTGCACCCGATCGTAACCGCAGCGGGGCTTCGAATTCGCTGACGCTGGAATCGTCACTGCGCACCTTTACCTATGAAAATGGCGATATCGCCGTCCAGATGGGGACGCCGACGGACTGCGTCTACCTTGGCGTGAACGCGCTGATGCGCCCGCGCCCGGACATCGTCGTTTCCGGCATCAACGCCGGACCCAACCTGGGCGATGACGTCATTTACTCCGGCACCGTGGCGGCGGCGATGGAAGGCCGCCATCTGGGGTTCCCCGCGCTGGCCGTGTCGCTCAATGGCTATCAACACTACGACACCGCCGCGGCGGTGACCTGTACTCTCCTGCGCGGACTCAGCCGTGAACCGCTGCGCACCGGGCGGATCCTCAACGTCAATGTCCCGGACCTGCCCCTTGATCAGATCAAAGGCATCCGCGTGACCCGCTGCGGCAACCGCCATCCTGCCGACCAGGTGATTCCGCAAAAGGATCCGCGCGGCAATACCCTGTACTGGATAGGCCCCCCGGGCGATAAGCGCGACGCCGGGCCGGGCACCGATTTTGCGGCAGTGGATGAAGGCTATGTTTCCGTTACGCCATTGCACGTCGATTTAACCGCCCATCAGGCGCATGAGGTGGTCACCGATTGGCTGGAACGTGTCGGGGTTGACAGGCAATGGTAAGTAAACGTGTTGAAAGTTTGTTGAATCAACTGCGCACGCAGGGCATCGTCGATGAACGTGTCCTCGAGGCGATCGCGCGCGTCCCGCGCGAAAAGTTTGTTGATGAAGCCTTTGAACATAAAGCGTGGGAAAACACCGCGCTGCCGATTGGCCAGGGGCAAACCATCTCCCAGCCGTACATGGTGGCGCGGATGACCGAGCTGCTGACGTTGACGCCGGAGTCGCGGGTGCTGGAGATCGGCACCGGTTCCGGTTACCAGACGGCCATCCTGGCGCATCTGGTGCATCACGTTTGCTCGGTAGAGCGAATAAAGAGTTTACAGTGGCAGGCGCGTCGTCGCCTGAAACAACTTGATTTACATAATGTTTCAACCCGTCATGGCGATGGGTGGCAAGGTTGGCAGGCGCGGGCGCCGTTTGATGCCATTATTGTGACGGCGGCGCCGCCGGAAATACCGACCGCGCTGCTGGCGCAGCTGGATGACGACGGCGTGCTGGTACTGCCGGTTGGCGAGGAGCATCAGTTTCTCAAACGGATCCGTCGCCGGGGCAACGAATTTATCATTGATACCGTCGAGGCCGTTCGCTTTGTTCCCCTGGTGAAAGGGGAGCTGGCCTGAGACCCGGATTATTCCAGGTTTTTTTTGCCTGACTTTAGGCGTAGGGTGGACACATTTTTCAGTGTCCTGGCCGGGCGTCGCCCGGTAAGCAAGATATTGGCAGTTAACATATTCCTGGGGGATAAATGAGCGCGGGAAGCACCAAATTTACCGTCAGCCGTATTGCGGCTCTTTCACTGGTTTCACTCTGGCTGGCCGGATGTACCAACACCAATAATCCGCCTGCGCCGGTCAGCTCTGCCGGCGGTGCCGCCTCTTCCAGCACCAACTCCGGCATGTTGATTACGCCGCCATCCTCCGGCGTCAAGTCTGCTCCTCAGGCGCAGCCGATCCAGCCGGTGCAGACCCAGACCATTCAGCCGCAGCCAATGGCGCAGGAGCCGGTGCAGACGGTGAATGGCAAGATCGTTTACAACCGCAAATATGGCGATATTCCGAAAGGTAGCTATACCGGCGGCAGTACCTATACGGTCAAACGCGGCGACACGCTGTTCTATATCGCCTGGGTCACCGGCAACGATTTCCGTGACCTGGCGCAACGCAACAATGTCCCGGCCCCGTACGCCCTGAACGTCGGCCAGGTGCTGCAGGTCGGCAACGCTTCAGGCCAGCCGATCACCGGTGAAAATGCCGTTTCTCAGGCCAGCGCAAGGGCGAGCGGCGGTGCGACGGCCACCACAACTTCTGCACAAAAATCGACCGCGGTGGTTGCTTCACAACCGACTATTACGTATTCTGAATCCTCAGGTGAACAAAGTGCTACCAAGATGTTGCCTAATAATAAACCAGCGACCACGACCTCGACGGTCGTCGCGCCGGTGACGGCACCAACAACGGTGAGCACAACCCAGCCGACTGCAAGCAGTACGTCAACCAGTTCGCCGATCTCATCATGGCGCTGGCCGACTGATGGCAAAGTTATCGAAAACTTTAGTGGCGCGGAAGGCGGCAATAAAGGTATCGACATTGCAGGCAGTAAGGGACAGGCTATTGTCGCGACCGCCGATGGGCGCGTCGTCTATGCCGGTAACGCACTGCGCGGCTACGGTAATCTTATTATCATCAAACACAACGATGATTACCTGAGTGCCTACGCTCATAACGATACCATGCTGGTTCGGGAGCAACAGGAAGTCAAAGCGGGGCAGAAAATCGCTACCATGGGTAGCACCGGAACCAGCTCAACAAGATTACATTTTGAAATTCGTTACAAGGGGAAATCCGTCAACCCGCTGCAGTACTTACCGCAGCGATAATTTGGCAAAGTACGGATAAGCGAAGCATTAGCTAACAGGCGCCAGGGCGGTGTCTATGCGCCTCTCGCAGAGAGGAGTAGGGAAAATCGTCCTGGCGTCTTTTGTTGATGCGCCGTGGAAGGTGCTTTGCTCAGGGATCACGGGTAGGAGCCACCTTTATGAGTCAGAATACGCTGAAAGTTCATGATTTAAATGAAGACGCGGAATTTGATGAGAACGGAATTGAGGTTTTCGACGAGAAGGCCTTAGTAGAAGAGGAACCCAGTGATAGCGATCTGGCTGAGGAAGAGCTGCTGTCGCAAGGCGCAACGCAACGCGTGCTTGACGCCACTCAGCTTTATCTTGGAGAGATTGGTTATTCCCCACTGCTGACCGCGGAAGAGGAAGTCTATTTCGCGCGTCGCGCACTGCGTGGTGATGTCGCTTCACGCCGTCGCATGATTGAAAGCAACCTGCGTCTGGTGGTGAAGATTGCCCGTCGTTACAGCAATCGTGGTCTGGCGCTGCTGGATCTGATTGAAGAAGGTAACCTCGGCCTGATCCGCGCCGTTGAGAAGTTTGACCCGGAACGTGGGTTCCGTTTTTCGACCTATGCGACCTGGTGGATCCGCCAGACCATTGAACGGGCGATCATGAACCAAACCCGTACGATCCGTTTGCCGATCCACATTGTCAAAGAGCTGAACGTCTATCTGCGTACCGCGCGCGAGTTGTCCCATAAGCTGGACCACGAGCCGAGCGCGGAAGAGATTGCCGAACAGCTGGACAAACCGGTCGATGACGTCAGCCGTATGCTGCGTCTGAACGAGCGCATCACCTCGGTGGATACCCCGCTGGGTGGCGATTCAGAAAAAGCGCTGCTGGATATTCTGGCCGATGAGAAAGAGAACGGCCCGGAAGACACCACGCAGGACGATGATATGAAACAAAGCATCGTTAAATGGCTGTTCGAACTGAACGCCAAGCAGCGTGAGGTTCTGGCGCGTCGTTTCGGTCTGCTGGGTTATGAAGCCGCCACCCTGGAAGATGTGGGCCGTGAAATTGGCCTCACCCGCGAGCGTGTGCGTCAGATCCAGGTGGAAGGTCTGCGTCGTCTGCGGGAAATTCTGCAGGGGCAAGGACTGAATATCGAAGCGCTCTTCCGCGAATAAGATCTTTTCTCTCAAAAAGGCCCCCTCGAAAGTCGGGGCCTTTTTCTTTACGCTAGCCGCGGCGGGTTTCCTGCAGATGGCGCCAGACAATTCTCCCTTCCGCTTGCTGAAAAATCGCCGTCGACCAGCGTACGTTCTCACTGCCATCCGCCAGCGTTTGGCGTTCACGGTATAGCACGGCGGCGCCGTCGTGCCACTCGCTGATGATTTTCGTCTGATCCACCACGATGTGTAATCCCGGACGGCTTGCGCCCGCCTCGTGAAAAAAACGGCTCACCGTCGGGTAGTCCATCTTCTCGCCGCTCAGAGGGATCATAGTGAATTCGGCGGCAAAACGGCTTATCAGCGCCTCAGCGCTCCCTTCCCCCTGGCTTAACCAGCGTTCGATAAGGACATGGGCGTCGAGGACTTCCTGCAGATACGGGTTCATGACTTCTCCAGAGTGGTGTGCAGGCGATGGATAATCGCCCGATTATTCAGCCGCAGGCAACACAACAGCGGCAACAGGGTTATGGCGGCGGCGCAGCTAAACGCGCCTTGCCAGGCGTAGGCCGGCGGGAATACCCTCAGCAGCAGAGCGAGCAGCGCGCTGCCGGCAAAGAAGCTGAGCTGGCGGTTAAGGTTCCACAGCGCGCTGGCGTCAGGCATCTCTTCGCCAGGCGTATGCAGGAAAGCGCTGCTTTGCGCGGTGCTGCTGCATAAGCTGCCTCCGCCGCCCATCAGCGTAAAGGCCAGAATCAACAGCGCCAGCGGGCTGTGCGCATCGACCTGCAGCAGCAGCAGGATCCCTGCCGCCTGAAGCAGGCAGCCGACTATCACCAGAGGCCGCGGTCCGAAGCGGTTGAAATACCTGCCGGTAAAGGTGATGGCGACAAACGAGGCCAGCGACCAGGGCACCATCAGGGCGCCAATGGCCCCCGGTGCCATCCCGGTGACGCGTTGCAGGTAGAACATTCCCACGACGTTGACGCCAATAAACATTCCCGGTACGCAGAGATAAATAAGCATGGCGAAGCGCAGGAGAGGATCGGCCAGCAACGACAGCGGGAGCAAGCGGGCCGGCCGGACAGGGGCGGAGGTGTCGTTCAGCCATCGCGCCGCCAGCATAAAGGTAAGCAGGGCGACAGGCAGGCTGGCGAAAAAGACCCAGCGCCAGCTGAAGGCCTGGACTAGCAGACCGCCGATCGCCGGCGAGCAGGCGGGCGCCAGCAGGCCGACCAGCATCACCGCCGCCGATAGCTTCGCCCGCTCCTGCGGCTGAAACAGCGGCCAGGTCAGCGCCTGACCGAGGGGGATTAGCAGCCCGCCGCCCATCCCCTGCAACGTCCGCCAGAAAATCAGCGCACCCAGGCTGTGGGCCAGCCCTGATGCCAGCGCGCCGAGGCTGAACAGCCCCAGCGAGAGTAAAAACAGCCGTTTTGGTCCACAGCGCTGGCTGAGCCAGGCGCTGAACGGCACGACGACCGTCAGGCCAAGAATATAGGCATTGCTGACCCACGCCAGCTGCGAGACGGATACCGCCAGCGCGTGGCTGATAGCCGGGAAGGCGATGCTGGCGATAAACATATTGATTAAGTCGAGAAAAAAGCCGAACAGAAAAACGGTGGCAACGCGGTGGCGATAGGTCATGATTCACTCCCTCAGACAGGCGGCTACTGTAAACCCGGCGCCACGGGGGATAAACGGGGTGAATCGGGATATACTGTCTGAATATTTTTGACAATTATCCGGACGACGATGCTAAACCTTCAGCGCGTGACCATGTTTATCGCCGTGGTGGACGCCGGCAGCTTCACCCAGGCCGCCGCGGCGCTGGGGCAGACCAAAGCGGTGGTCAGCTTTAACGTAAGGCAACTGGAAAATGAGCTGGGGGTGACCCTGCTGCTGCGCTCGACGCGACGTCTGCGGCTCACTGACGCCGGGGCGCTGTTCTATCAGCGTGGGGTGGCGCTGCTGAAAGCGGCGGAAAATCTGCAGGATGAGGTTCGGGCCAGCCATAGCGGTTTAAGCGGAGAGCTGCGGATCACCACCACGCCGGAGTATGGCGCACAGGTTATCATCCCGGCGCTGGCGGCGTTTTCCCGTCATCATCCGGCGTTACGGGTGCGGCACGTCTCGTCCTCCCATCATGCGGATCTTATCTCCGAACGATTTGACGTGGCGATACGCCTCGGCACGTTGGCCGATTCCCGCTACCGGGCGACGCGGATTGCCAGTTTTGCGATCCTGCCCGTCGCCTCACCGGCCTGGCTGGCGAGCCATCCGCTGCAGACGCTGTCCGATCTGGCGCAAGCTGATTGGATTATTCACGAGCGTCTGCCTGCGCCGCTGCGCTGGCAGCTGCGAACGGATGAACAGGCAGAGGTGGATTTTACGATAGTCAACGCGCCACGGTTTTCAGCCGACAGCGCCACGGCGCTGATGAGCTTTGCTCTGGCCGGATGCGGCGTCGCTTTGCTGCCTGCCTGGCTGGTGGCCGGGAAACTGGCGCAGCGGGAGCTGGTGGCTGTCCTGCCGGAATACCATTTCCCGCCGCAGGGCGTGTATGCCCTTTTTCCCGATGCGCAGCATATGCCGACCCGGGTGCGGGCGTTTATCGACTTTCTGCGTGAGCAGCTCGACTAGGCGCTTGCTCAGGGAACCATCATCTTACGCACCAGCCGGGAGAACTGCTCGCGTTCATCATCGCTCAGGCGGCCGAGAAACTCGTCATCGACCTCATTGCCTTGCGGAATGGAACGGTTAAGCAGCGCCTCGCCTTCGTCGGTCAGAAAGACAAAACGGCGGCGTTTATCGGCCGGATCGTGCTCCCGGCGCACCAGGCCGCGCGCTTCCATCCGGCTGAGCATCTCCGCCAGCGTGGCCTTAGTACTGACCGCCGCTTCAATCAGCACCACCTGTTCGATCCCCGGCTGCTCGGCAACCGAGCGCATCACCGCATACTGAGGCTTAGTCAGGTCCGGTAACGCCTGCTGCCAGCGGGCGGTATGTTGTTGAAAAAGCTGGCGCAGCAGGTGGAATGCTTCGTTTCGTAACTCCATGAATACTCCGTAACAAAACTGTCACCTCTATGATAGCTGTTCGTACGCCTTTTTATACCTTTTCCCTGTTTGATTAAAAATGCGAACGTATACGAACGATCTTGTCATTTGGCTCAGGAGGGGGTAATTTAAGTATAAAGTTCGTATACGAACAAAGTGAGTGAGGTATTGAATGAAACTGATTATTGGGATGACGGGGGCCACCGGGGCTCCGCTTGGGGTGGCATTGCTGCAGGCGCTGCGCGATATGCCGGAGGTGGAAACCCATCTGGTGATGTCGAAGTGGGCCAAAACCACCATCGAGCTGGAAACGCCGTGGACGGCACGGGAAGTGGCCGCGCTGGCGGACTTTTCCCACAGCCCGGCCGACCAGGCCGCCACCATCTCATCAGGTTCATTTCGCACCGACGGCATGATCGTTATTCCCTGCAGTATGAAGACGCTGGCGGGCATTCGCGCGGGCTATGCCGAAGGGCTGGTGGGCCGCGCGGCGGACGTGGTGCTTAAAGAGGGGCGCAAGCTGGTGCTGGTCCCGCGGGAAATGCCGCTCAGCACGATCCATCTGGAGAACATGCTGGCGCTGTCCCGGATGGGCGTGGCGATGGTCCCGCCGATGCCGGCTTACTACAACCACCCGGAAACGGTTGACGATATCACCAACCATATTGTGACCCGGGTGTTGGATCAGTTTGGCCTCGACTACCACAAGGCGCGCCGCTGGAACGGCTTGCGTACGGCAGAACAATTTGCACAGGAGATCGAATAATGGCTTTTGATGATTTGCGCAGCTTTTTGCAGGCGCTGGATGACCAGGGACAACTGCTGAAAATCAGTGAAGAGGTGAACGCTGAGCCAGACCTGGCGGCGGCGGCCAATGCCACCGGACGCATCGGCGACGGCGCCCCGGCGCTGTGGTTCGATAATATTCGCGGCTTTACCGACGCCCGGGTGACGATGAACACCATCGGCTCGTGGCAGAACCATGCCATCTCGCTGGGTCTGCCGCCCAACACGCCGGTGAAAAAGCAGATTGATGAATTCATCCGCCGTTGGGATAACTTCCCGGTGACGCCAGAGCGCCGCGCCAACCCGGCATGGGCGGAAAACACCGTGGATGGCGACGATATCAACCTGTTCGATATTCTGCCGCTGTTCCGCCTCAACGATGGCGATGGCGGGTTCTACCTCGACAAAGCCTGTGTCGTTTCGCGCGATCCGCTTGACCCTGACAACTTCGGTAAGCAAAACGTCGGTATCTACCGTATGGAAGTGAAAGGCAAGCGCAAGCTCGGCCTGCAGCCGGTGCCGATGCACGATATCGCCCTGCATCTGCATAAAGCGGAAGAGCGCGGGGAAGACCTGCCGATCGCCATTACCCTCGGTAACGACCCGATTATCACCCTGATGGGCGCCACGCCGCTGAAATACGATCAGTCAGAATATGAAATGGCCGGCGCGCTGCGCGAGAGCCCGTATCCCATCGCCACCGCGCCGCTGACCGGCTTTGACGTGCCCTGGGGTTCGGAAGTGATCCTCGAAGGGGTGATTGAAGGCCGCAAGCGTGAGATAGAGGGGCCGTTCGGTGAGTTTACCGGCCACTACTCCGGCGGTCGTAACATGACGGTAGTGCGCATCGACAAAGTCTCGTATCGCAGCAAACCGATTTTTGAATCGCTCTATCTCGGTATGCCATGGACCGAAATCGACTATCTGATGGGCCCGGCCACCTGTGTGCCGCTGTATCAGCAGCTGAAGGCAGAGTTTCCGGAAGTGCAGGCGGTCAACGCCATGTACACCCACGGTCTGCTGGCGATCATCTCCACCAAAAAACGCTACGGCGGCTTTGCCCGCGCGGTGGGACTGCGGGCGATGACCACTCCCCACGGCCTCGGCTATGTGAAGATGGTGATTATGGTTGATGAAGACGTCGACCCGTTCAATCTGCCGCAGGTGATGTGGGCGCTCTCCTCTAAGGTTAACCCGGCGGGAGACCTGGTGCAGTTGCCGAACATGTCGGTCCTTGAACTTGACCCAGGCTCCAGCCCGGCGGGCATCACCGACAAACTCATTATCGACGCCACCACCCCGGTTGCGCCGGACCTACGCGGCCACTACAGCCAGCCGGTGCAGGATCTGCCGGAAACCAAAGCCTGGGCTGAAAAACTGACCGCCATGCTGGCCAACCGTAAATAAGGAGAAGAATATGATTTGTCCACGTTGCGCCGATGAAAAGATTGAAGTCATGGCAAAATCGCCGGTGAAAGGGGTCTGGACTGTGTATCAGTGCCAGCACTGCCTTTATACCTGGCGGGATACCGAGCCGCTGCGCCGCACCAGCCGCGAGCACTATCCGGAAGCGTTCAGGATGACGCAGAAAGATATTGATGAGGCGCCGCAGGTGCCGCACGTACCGCCGCTATTGCCGGAAGATAAGCGTTAATGAAAAGGGCCCGCTAAGGGCCTATTTCATTTGGGCTATTTTACCGGCCATATTAAAACTGGGCAGTGCGCAAACTGCCTGCGACAAATACGCCGACTGGGATAATCTCTCAGTCGGTTTTTTTATATTTCGCAGAATGATAAAAGTTATTTTATTCATTAAATCCAGAAATGGTGTAAAGGGATAATAGCGTGGGATGACTTTGCGAGCCTGCTTCCAGATTATTATAAAATCCGTCTGATTAATTCCTTGCAGATAAATTTCACACCCTGACGAGTATAGAATAACGGCGGGTGCTTGAGGCTGTCTGGCCTTGAGCATTACCAGGACCCCAGACAGACGAAAGCCCCAGGAGATATTTCTATCAACTGAGGCTAGCGAATGAACATCGACAATTCAGATGTTAGTCTCTTCTTTGCAGGGAGGCAAGATATGCTGACGAAATATGCCCTTGTGGCAATCATCGTACTCTGTATTACGGTACTGGGATTTACGCTGTTGGTGCACAGCTCACTATGCGAGCTGAGTATTAAAGAGCGTAATATTGAGTTTAAAGCTGTTCTCGCTTACGAATCGAAGAAGTAGCATCCGCGCGGGGGCAACCCCGCGTATCGGTTGTCAGGACGCATCCTCTTGCACCCATTTTTAGTTTGTTAAAACGGCAGCGCTGAGCGGCGCTGCCGTTTTTCACCTTAATGGGGCGCTAGACCAGACTTTTCAGACGGTAGATCCACTCCAGCGCCTGACGCGGGGTCAGGGAGTCCGGATCAAGATTCTCCAGCGCCTCAACCGCAGGCGAGGTCTCTTCCGGGGCGGCGAGCAGCGACATCTGCGTGCCGTCGACCTGGGTCGCCGCCGCGTTGGGCGAAATACTCTCCAGCTCGCGCAGTTTCTGCCGCGCGCGCTTGATCACCTCTTTCGGCACCCCGGCCAGTGCGGCGACCGCCAGGCCATAGCTCTTGCTGGCTGCGCCATCCTGCACGCTGTGCATAAAGGCGATGGTATCGCCATGCTCCAGCGCGTCGAGGTGGACGTTGGCGACGCCTTCCATTTTCTCCGGCAGCTGGGTGAGCTCGAAGTAGTGGGTGGCGAAAAGCGTCAGCGCCTTGATTTTGTTGGCCAGATTTTCCGCACAGGCCCATGCCAGCGACAGACCGTCGTAGGTGGACGTGCCGCGGCCAATCTCATCCATCAGCACCAGGCTGTGTTCGGTGGCGTTGTGCAGAATATTGGCGGTTTCGGTCATCTCCACCATAAAGGTCGAGCGGCCGCTGGCCAGGTCATCCGCCGCGCCGACGCGGGTAAAGATGCGATCGATGGGGCCTATCTCCACCTTATGCGCCGGGACGTAGCTGCCGATATAGGCCAGCAGCGCAATCAGCGCGGTCTGGCGCATATAGGTACTTTTACCGCCCATGTTCGGCCCGGTGATGATCAGCATCCGCCGCTGCGGCGCCAGCTGCAGCGGGTTGGCGATAAACGGCTCTTTCAGCACCTGCTCGACCACCGGATGGCGGCCTTCGCTGATGCGAATGCCCGGCTTATCGCTAAAGGTCGGGCAGCAGTAGTTCAGGGTTTCCGCGCGTTCCGCCAGGTTGACCAGCACGTCCAGCTCGGCCAGCGCGCTTGCGCTCGCCTGCAGGTCGGCAAGGTGCGGCAGCAGCAGGTCGAACAGTTCGTCATAAAGCTGTTTTTCCAGCGCCAGCGCCTTGCCCTTGGAGGTCAGCACCTTATCTTCGTATTCCTTCAGCTCAGGAATAATGTAGCGTTCGGCGTTTTTCAGCGTCTGGCGACGCACGTAGTGGATCGGCGCCAGGTGGCTCTGGCCGCGGCTGATCTGGATATAGTAGCCGTGGACGGCGTTGTAGCCGACCTTCAGGGTATCGAGGCCCAGCCGCTCGCGCTCGCGGATCTCCAGCTTATCGAGATAATCAGTGGCGCCATCGGCCAGCGCCCGCCACTCGTCCAGCTCTTCGCAGTAGCCCGGGGCGATAACCCCGCCGTCGCGGACCAGCACCGGCGGCGCGTCGATCACTGCGCGCTCCAGCAGTTCGCGCAGTTCGCTAAACTCGCCCATTTTCTCGCGCAATTTTTGCACCGGCTGACTGTCAACGTCGGCCAGCTGCTCGCGCAGCAGAGGCAACTGCTGCAGGGCATGACGCATGCGGGCTAAATCGCGTGGACGGGCGGTACGCAGCGCCAGACGCGCCAGAATACGTTCCAGATCGCCAACCTGGCGCAGTACCGGCTGCAGTTCGGTATAGCGCTCCTGCAGCGCGCCGATGGTCTGCTGGCGCTCCACCAGCACGGCGGTATCGCGGACCGGCATATGCAGCCAGCGCTTGAGCATCCGGCTGCCCATCGGCGTCACCGTGCAGTCGAGCACCGAGGCCAGGGTGTTATCGGTGCCGCCGGCGAGATTCTGGGTGATCTCCAGATTACGGCGGGTGGCAGCATCCATAATGATGCTGTCCTGCTGGCGTTCCATGGTGATGGAGCGAATATGCGGTAGCGAGGTGCGCTGGGTGTCTTTGACATACTGCAGCAGGCAGCCGGCGGCGCACAGGCCGCGGGGGGCGTTTTCCACGCCGAAGCCGACCAGATCGCGGGTGCCGAACTGCAGGTTAAGCTGCTGGCGCGCGGTGTCGATTTCAAATTCCCACAGCGGGCGACGGCGCAGACCGCGGCGGCCTTCGATCAGCGACGATTCGGCAAAATCTTCCGCATACAGCAGCTCCGCTGGATTAGTGCGCTGCAGCTCTGCCGCCATGGTTTCGCGGTCGGCCGGTTCGCTCAAGCGGAAGCGGCCGGAGCTGATGTCCAGCGTCGCGTAGCCAAAGCCTTTGCTGTCCTGCCAGATGGCGGCCAGCAGGTTGTCCTGGCGCTCCTGCAGCAGCGCTTCATCGCTGATGGTGCCCGGCGTGACGATACGCACCACTTTACGCTCGACCGGCCCTTTGGTGGTGGCCGGGTCGCCTATCTGCTCGCAAATGGCTACCGACTCGCCCTGATTAACCAGTTTCGCAAGATAGTTTTCCACCGCGTGGTGGGGGATGCCGGCCATGGGAATGGGTTCGCCCGCGGAGGCGCCGCGCTTGGTCAGCGAGATATCGAGCAGCTGCGACGCGCGTTTCGCATCGTCATAAAACAGCTCGTAAAAATCCCCCATCCGGTAAAACAGCAGAATGTCAGGATGTTGCGCCTTCAGCTTGAGATACTGCTGCATCATTGGCGTATGGGCGTCGAGATTGTCAATTGTGCTCATGGGGTGTTATCCAGATCCCTGATTTGAAATGGCTGCGATTTTGTTGTTTTCGTCGTTATCACATGGATGAGACATGATAACGGAGATGGGCAGGCGAGGGAAACTGACGAACGCGCGCGGCGCGATCCGGATTCCGGTTGCGCCGCGTGGGGGTTACGGCGCCAGATAGACCTGGGGGGCCGCGTTGTCCGGATGCTGGCCGAGGCGGATATCCGCCCCATACCAGCGATGGATAACCGGCTGCTGGATTACCTCCTGCGGCGTGCCCTGGGCGACCAGATGGCCCTGGTGAAGCAGCAGGATGCGGTCGGCCCACAGGGCGGCGAGGTTAAGGTCATGCAGCACCACGCACACGTGCAGTTGCCCGCCGGCGGTGAGCCGTTTGAGCAAGCGCAGCAGATACTGTTGATAGTAAAGGTCCAGCGCCGAGGTGGGTTCATCAAGAAACAGCCAGCCCTGCGGCGCGCCGTCGCGCCACAGCTGCGCCAGACAGCGGGCGAGCTGCACCCGCTGCTGCTCGCCGCCGGAGAGGCCGGGATAGCGGTGGCCGGCAAGGTCATCGCAGCCGGTGACGGCCATTACCGCCGCCAGCACCGCCGGGTCCGCGGTCGGACCCCACGGCGAGCGCCCCATGGCGATGACCGTTTCCACCGTCCAGTCAGCCTGTAGGGCCGTGCGCTGCAGCATGACCGCCCGCCGGCGCGCCAGCGCCTCGGGTGACCATTCCTCCAGCGGCGTACCCGCCAGATGGCGAGTGCCGCTATCCGGAGTCAGGTACCCGGTAAGCAACCGCAGCAGGGTAGATTTGCCAGCACCGTTCGGCCCGATAAGCGCCGTCATCTCGCCGCCGCGCAGCGCGACGGAGACGTTGTCGATAATCTGCCGCTGGCCGAGGCGAAGCGCCAGTCCCTGCGCGCAGTATTCATTAGCCATGTTTGAGATTCTCCCGGCGAAAGACCAGCCACAGAAACCAGGGGGCGCCCAGCAGGCTGGTGAGCAGACCGACCGGCATCTCCGCTGGCGCCGCTACGGTGCGGGCCAGGGTATCGGCCAGCAGAAGCAGGATCGCGCCGGCCAGCAGCGAGCCGGGGACCAGCCCGCGATGATCCGGCCCCAGCCACAGGCGCATCAGGTGCGGCACCACCAGGCCGATAAAGCCGATGACTCCGCTGATGGCCACCGCCGCGGCCACCAGCACCGCGCTGCACAGCAGCAGCCAGCGCTGCAGCGCCCGCACGTTGACCCCGAGATAGTGCGCCTCTTCATCGCCGAGCTGCAGCAGATTCAGGTGGGAGGCCATCCACCACACCGCCAGCGCCGCCGGGATGATCAGGGTCGTAGCCACCAGCAGGGTCGGCCACTCGGCCTGGCCCAGGCTGCCCATGCCCCACAGCGACAGCTGGCGCAGCTGGGCGTCGTTGCTCAGCCAGGCCAGCACGCCGACCAGCGCCCCGCACAGCGCGTTGATGGCGATCCCTACCAGCAGCAGGCGCGACAGCGAACCCTCCTCCGCCCGGCTGAGGATAAAAATCACCATCATCACTGCCAGGCTGCCGATGAACGCCGCCAGCATCGGCATATACAGGGCGATCAGCCCCGATGCGGAAAGAGGGAGCACCAGCCAGCAGGCCACCGCCAGCGCGGCGCCGCTGCTGATGCCCAGCAGGCCCGGGTCGGCAAGCGGGTTGCGAAACAGCCCCTGCATCACGCAGCCGGAGAGGGCCAGCGCCGCGCCTACCAGCAGGGCCAGCAGCACCCGCGGCAGACGGATGGTCAGCCAGATGTGGCGCAGCATCTCATCCCCGGCGGGCAGCAGGCTGGCCAGCGGCAAACGCATCGCGCCAAGGGTGGTGGCGAACAGCGTCAGCGAAACCAGCAGTAGCGTCATCATCAGCAAACGGCGGGTGAGGGCAGGGCGCATCAGGGCAGTTGCTCCGCTTTTTCACGCAGCGCGATAATTGCCTGCGGGGTGCGCGGCCCAAAGCCGAGCAGGGCCATGTCGTCGATCGTCAGCAGCTGTTTATGGCGACCCGCCGGGGTCTGCGCCAGGCCGGGCAGGCTCCACAGCCCGGCTTCGCCGCCCATCCCTTTGAGACCATCGGTGGAGATCACCACCAGATCCGCCTGGCTGGCGGCCACTCCCTCCTGCGACATCGCCCGATAGTGGTCGAAGCCCTGCATCGCGTTCTGCAGACCGGCGGCGCGAATGGCTCCATCGGCCGCGGTGTGTTGCCCGGCCACCAGGGTATTCATTCCGCCGTGGCTGAGAATAAACAGCACCCGCCTGGCAATCGGCTGCGTTGGAATGGCGGCGATCTGCTGCTGAAGCTGCTGGCGCAGCGCGTCGCCTGCCGGGGTTTTGCCTAATGCTTCGGCAATGACGGCCACTTTTTTATCGATCGCGGCCAGGTTTTCGCCGCCAGGCACGTTAACCACCTTCACGCCGCTCGCCTGCACCTTTTGTAAGACCAGCGAGGGCTGCGCCTGGGCGCTCGCTAACACCAGCTGCGGACGTAATGCGAGGATCCCCTCAGCGTTCAGCTGCCGCAGGTAGCCGACATCCGGCAGTTTTTGCGCCGCCGGGGGCCAGCTGCTGGTGCTGTCCCGGGCGACCAGGCTCTGTTGCGCGCCAAGGGCATAGACGATCTCAGTGACATCTCCGCCGAGGGTGACGAGCCGCTCCACAGCGGCGTGGCTCAGCAGCGGGAAGGCGATGAGAAGCAGTAACCAGCGCATCATGCGGGCAGTCCTTCGCGAGTCAGACGATCCACCTGCTGGCGCCATTGCGCCTGCTCGGGGTGGCCCTCGCTGCGCTGGCCATAGAGCTGGGCAATCTGAGTGCCGTCTTTGGCGAACAGCTCGACGCTGGTGACGTGTCCGTCTGAGGTCGGCTTACGGGTCACCCACACTTCATCGATGCTCTCTTCGCGCAGATGGAGGGTAAAGGTGGGATTGAAGATATTCAGCGAGCCGCGCATCGGCGCCAGCTTTTCCAGGGCGCCGGTGAAAATCTGCACGCAGCCGCGATTGCCGACGAAGATCATGATTTCATTGCCCTCCTGGCGCACCGTCTCCAGTAACGCTGGCAGCGCATGGCGATCAACGCGGCAGGCGAGGTCGTCGCTCACCAGACGGAAGGCCTGCTGGCGGGAAAGCTGATATTTACGCAGCAGACCGAAGAACTGGTGTACGTCGGTCATCGCGCGCCAGTCGTTCTCCAGCGCGGCTCCATCGGCGCTCTCGGCATATTTCACCGGCTCCAGCGGGCGCAGGGTCAGCGGTGCCGGGGCCGCCACCCGATACTCCGCGATCAGGGTGTCCCAGGCCGCCATGTCGGTCTGCGTGGTCGCATAGACTTTCAGCAGGGCGTCACCGTGGTGGTCGAAAAACTGAATGCTCTGGCGACCGTTATCGTTCAGATGGAAGGCGCTGGCCCACTGGCTGAGGAACAGACGCAGATCGAGCGCGCGCGGGTTGAGTACCAGCCCGGCGTGGCCGCTGAGGTGCTGGTGCGTGAACTGGCCGACCTGCTCATGCACGGCATACTCGTTGCGGCAGATGCATTTGGTTTCACCGACGCGCTCCAGGGCGGCAATCAGCGCCCGGGCGTCATCGCTCAGGCGTACGGTATCGTGGCCGAGGCGGGCGGCGGTCAGTTCGGCTTCGCTGATCCCCATTTCCGCGGCGATATCGCGGGCATATTTCGCGGCGCTGGCCGCTTTGGTGGCCTGGTAGCGCTGCCACAGGTCAGGTTGTGCATTTGGCATAATCATATCCTTCTCGACGATCAATATCCCCGGCCTGCGGGCCGGGGGCAGGTGCGTTATTATTCGGGCAATCAGAAGTCGACGTTGACTCCGAGCTGCCAGGTGCGGCCCGGCATCACCGCCAGCGCTTTATCGTTGGCGTCCTGGTTGGTGCCGGTCTCGATATTGCGGCTGCTCAGGTAATCCCAGTATTTACGATCGGTGAGGTTGTAGACCCCGCCATTGAGGCGCACGTTTTTCGCTACCTGCCAGTACGCGGTCCAGTCCAGCATGCCGTAGCCCGGCACGCGCATATAATCGCTGCTGGCATCGGTGATGGCGGATCCGCTGTTGCTGTAGCTTTCGCGATTGGTGGCGGTCGCCTGTTTCCCTTTGACGAAGGTCGCCGTCAGGGCGGTGCCGTAGCGTTTCGCCGGATCGTCCCACGCCACGCCGACGATGGCTTTCATCGGCGCCACGCTGTCGAGGTCGACGTATTTATCGCCGCTGTAGCTGGATTTCGATTTCCCTTCGCTATAGCCGAGGGCGAGGGTGGCGCTCAGGCCGTCCACCTGCTCATACCAGGTGCCAAAGTTAAATTTAGTGCTGATTTCACCGCCGTAGATATAGGCTTTATCGCGGTTTTCCGCCTGATAAATGGTGTAGATATTCGACGGCACGTTGGTGAACTGGCCCGGATTATTCGCCCGGGTATAGCGGGTATAGGCGATAAAGTTCTTATAGCTGTTGTAGAACAGCGCCGTGCGCAGAGTGATGCCTTCGGTAACTTCCCCCTTCAGTCCCCACTCAAGATTATCGCTGGTTTCCGTCTTCAGATCGGTATTGCCGATCAGGGCATACTGCTGGCTGCCGGCGTAGCTGGAGCCAAGGTTCCAGGAGCCATACAGCTGGCTGGCGTTGGGGAACTGCGCCCCGCGCTGGTACTGCAGGTAGGTCATCAGACGCGGGGTGAGGTCGTACTGGAAGGTCAACGACGGCAGAACCTGGGTATCGCTGTTTTTACCATACAGCCTGGCCACTGACGATTCGGTCAGCGCGCTGCTGTTGGCGGCGAGGTCGGACAGATTTTCCGGCTTCGTCGATTGATGCACCACACGCACGCCGGGAATAATGGCGAAATTGTGGCTATCGAGATCGAAGTTGATCTTATCCTGAACAAAACCGCCGAGGGTGTAGCTGCGGCTATCCGCCTCCGGCTGCATGATCTCGCTGTAAACGCTGGGGATTGGCGACTGGCTGAACGGCCGCTGGGTTTTGCTGGTGCTGGCGTTAAAGCCGGCGCTCAGATCGTGGCGGCCCAGAGTTTTCGCCAGTGCGGTCTGCAGGCCCCAGGTGTCGGTGTCGTAGTTGGAGTTCACCGTCTGCATTCTGCGGGTGACGCTGTCCGGCATATACGTCCAGTCATGGGCTTCGGTATGCTGGTAATAGATTTTACTGGAGACGCTGTCGAGGTAGTCATTCATCGGCGTCCAGTCATCCTTCAGGCTCAGGCCCCAGCGCCGGGTCTGGCTGGTCTGGTTGGCGGTGCCGATGGTGCTGTTGCCGCTGGAGTCCCAGGTATCGTAGTGGGTGTGGTTGGTTTTATGGTAATAGTCGAAGGTGCTGGTTAGCTTGTGCTCGTCGTTGGGCTGCCAGATCCCGGAGGCCAGAAAGGCATCGGAGTGCCAGTTCGCCGGGTAGGCATCGACGGTGCCGCTGTTATTTTCGGTTTCCTGACCATCGCGGCGGCTGTAGACCAAAATGCCGCGCAGGAACTCATCGCCGCCGGCGACGGTCACCCCGTTGTGCCAGCTGCGATCCGCGGAGTCGTAGCCGCTGCGATAGCCGAAGGCGCTGGTTTTGCCCGGGCGCAGGTAATCATCCGCCGATTTCGGGCGGAAGGAGACATTCCCCCCGATGGCGCTGTTGGCCGTTTCCGTCGAGGTGGCGCCGGACTGGATATCCACGCTGCCGTACATATAGGGGTCGATATAATCGCGGCCGATGCCGAAGGTGTTGAGCCCGGCGCGACCGACGTAGCCGCGGCCGGTGGCGTTGGGCTGGGCGATACCGTCCACGTCGATGCCGACGCGGTTGCTCTCCATACCGCGAATGTTGTAGCCGGTGTAGCCCCCGCGGTCGAAGCCGCTTTTGCCGTTGCCGGAGCCGCCGCTGGCCCCGGTGGCGCTGATGAGCGGCTCATAGCGCATGATCGAGCCGAAATCGTTAGCGCCTTTATCCTCCAGCTCCCGGGCGCTGATGCTGTGCTCGTTACCGGCTTTTTGCGCCGGCGCGGGAGCGGTGACGGTCATTTGTTCCGAGGTGTCATCCACCGCCTCGCCGCCGATGGCGGAAGTGCCTGCTGCGACGGCAGAAGTTTGATAAATTGCTGCAAGCAAAGAGGTCACCAGCAGGCGTTTTTTACACCCTGCTGCTGACGGAGTCGATTTGTACATAGTCGCCACGCCTTGATCGTTATTAGTATCGGCTCACGCGTTACTTCCAGAGTTGCAGGTTGCTCCGTCTTTTCCGTTGCGGATAGGGTCTAACTCCATTTGTTGATTGCGAATGGTAATGATATGTATTATCGTTTGCAACAAAATATTGATGTATTCCTCATTTAAACTGCACTTTGTTTACACTGTGCCCTTTCAGCCTGAGCGAGATGACGATGAATTCAAAAGCGGCTATCACCATCACCTATTGTTCCCAGTGCAACTGGATGCTGCGCGCCAGCTGGATGGCGCAGGAGCTGTTACACACCTTCAGCACCGATATCGCCTCGGTGACGCTGGTGCCGGGCACCGGCGGGATCTTCACTATCGATATCGACGGCCAGCAGATCTGGGAGCGCAAGCAGGATGGCGGCTTTCCGGATGCGGCAGAGCTGAAACGCCGGGTGCGCGATGTCTGCTTCCCGGAAAAAGCATTGGGGCATGTTGATAAACCCGCTAACCCGACCTGATCGTTAGGAAAGCGGCTGCGTGGCCGGCTTAAAAGGTGTATTATTGATGCATCTTTTTGTGGGGAGGGAAATTGACGGTGGGCAAACGCATCGAACGTGAAAAGCAGACGATCGGTCGGATGATTGGGCTTTATCAGCGCCGCTGTCCGGAGGCCCGCGACGACGCCGAACACTATCAGGCGCTGAACGCCTACGCCGATAAGCGCCTTGATAAGTGCGTGTTTGGCGACAATAAACCGGCCTGCAAGCAGTGTCCGGTGCATTGCTACCAGCCGGCGAAGCGCGAAGAGATGAAGCAGATTATGCGCTGGGCCGGGCCGCGAATGCTCTGGCGTCACCCGATCCTGACCCTTCGCCATCTGCTGGATGACAGGCGGCCGGTGCCGCCGCTGCCGGAAAAATACCGACCGAAAAAATAGCGGCCTTCCCCGGCCTGCGCGGCGCGCAGCCGGCGGACAACTCGCATTTTTTGTAGCCCCGGTAAGGCGTTAGCCGCCGCCGGGGATGGTTGCTGAAGTTTTCTGTTTCCGGCTATCCCGGATCGTGCTTGCCACAAAGGCGACCATAAACAGCGCGGTGAACAGCACCACGATAGTCGGCGCCGGCGCGCTATCGAGATAAAACGCCAGCCACACCCCTCCCGCCGAGCAGCAGACCGCCACTGCCACCGCCAGCAGCAAGGCGTGGATAAAGCGCCGTACCAGCAGGAGCGCGATCGCCCCGGGGGCAATCAGCAGCGAAATCGACAGAATAATCCCTACCGACTGCAGCGTCGCGACGATGGTCAGGGCGATCATGCACAGCAGGCCGTAGTGCAGCAGCCCCCCGCGCAGGCCGCTGGCTTTGGCCTGCGTCGGATCGAAGGCGTGCAGCAAAAAATCCCGCCATTTCAGCCCGATAATCAGCGCAATCACCAGCGCGATAGCCGCCGTTTGTCCAATATCGCTGAGGGAGATCCCCAGCATATCGCCGAACAGAATATGGTCGAGATGGACGTCGGACTGGATCGCTACGTACAGCACCAGCCCGGCGCCAAACATGCCGGAGAAGACAATTCCCATAATGGTATCGCGTTTGAGGCGGCTGTTATCGTCAAGAAAACCGGTCGTTACGGCGCACAGCAGCCCGGCGATAAATGCGCCGATGGCGAAGGGGATGCCGATAATGTAGGCCAGCACCACGCCGGGAAATACCGCGTGGCTCATGGCGTCGCCCATCAGCGCCCAGCCTTTAAGCACCAGAAAGACCGACAGCAGCGCGCAGGGCACGGCGACGACCATCGATACCGTTATCGCGTTGACCATAAATGGAAACTGGAACGGAGCCAGGAACAGATTCAGCATGCAGCCTCCCTGGCGCGGCGGCGGTTGGCCAGCAGGCCATGCTTCGGCGCAAAGATAAAGGTGATGAGGAACAGCAGCGTTTGCGCCACCACGATAATGCCGCCGGTGGCGCCGTCGAGATAGTAGCTGAGCCAGGCGCCGAAGAAGCTGGTCAGGCTGCCGATGGCGACGGCGATGGCCAGCAGGCGCGGGAAGCGGTCGGTTAACAGCCAGGCGGTGGCCCCGGGAGTGACCACCAGGCAGATGACCAGAAAGGCGCCGACGGTCTGCAGCGCCGCTACGGTGCAGGCCGCCAGCAGGGTAAAGAACAGCAGCTTCAGGCCGCGGGTGTTCAGACCAATCGAGCGGGCGTGGTTTTCATCGAAGAAGGTCACCATCAGATCTTTCCACTTCAGCAGCAGGATCGCCATCGAGATAAAGCCGATCGCCGCCAGCTGGATAATATCCTCCGGGGCGATGGCCAGAATATTGCCGAGGATAATGGTCTGGATATTCACCGACGTCGGGTTCAGCGACACCATAAACAGCCCGATACCGAAGAAGGAGGAGAAGATCAGGCCGATAATCGCATCCTCTTTCAGCCGCGATCGCTGCTGCAAAAACAGCATACTGCCCGCCGCCAGGCCGCCGGAGAGAAACGCGCCGAGGGCAAACGGCAGGCCGAGCATATAGGCCCCGGCGACGCCGGGCACAATCGAGTGGGAAAGGGCGTCGCCAATCAGCGACCATCCTTTGAGCATCAGGTAGCAGGAGAGAAAGGCGCAGACGCCGCCCACCAGCGCCGATACCCACATCGCATTGAGCATATAGTGATAGCCAAACGGCTCCAGCAGCCAGCTCATCGTGGTCCTCCCGCCGCGCGCCGGCTGATAAACGGCCGCTCGTCATCGGTGATAATCTGCGCTTCCGCGCCGGTGAAGGCGACGTGGCGCAGCACGCCGCTGAAAGCCCGCTCCAGATTCTCGGCGGTGAAGGTGGTTTCTGTCGGGCCGCTGGCCAGCACGGTGCCTTTTACCATCACCGTATAATCGCAAAACTCACTTACGGACCCGAGGTTATGGGTAGAGACCAGCATGGTGCAGCCCTCATCGCGTAGCTCGCGCAGCAGGCTGATGATCCGCGCTTCGGTCTGCACATCGACGCCGGTAAAAGGCTCATCCAGCAGGATCACCTGACCCTGCTGAGCGATGGCGCGGGCAAGGAAGACGCGCTTTTTCTGCCCACCGGAGAGCTCGCCAATTTGCCGATGGCGGTACTCGCTCATGCCCACGCGGGCCAGCGCGGCATCGACGATTTCGCGATCGCGCGGCTTTGCCCGCCGCAGCCAGCCCATATGGCCGTAGCGGCCCATCATCACCACATCCTCCACCAGCACCGGGAAGGACCAGTCCACCTCTTCCGACTGCGGGACATAGGCGACCAGATTCTGGCGCAGCGCGCGATTGACCGGCTGGCCGAGTATGGCGATCTCGCCGTGACCGATGCGCACAAAACCCATCAGCGCTTTAAACAGCGTGGATTTACCCGAGCCGTTAACCCCCACCAGCGCGGCAATGGCGCCGCGTGGTACGCTGAACGAGGCGTCGCGCAGGGCGGTGTGGCCGTTGCGCCAGGTAACGGTGAGCTGGTCGACATACAGACCCGCTTGCGCTGTATTCATGGCTGTTTCCTCATCCCGTCCTGGATACCGTTGACGATGGTTTCGGTGGTGACGCGCAGCAGGTCGAGCCAGGTAGGCACCGGGCCGTCGGCGGCGCTCAGGGAATCGACATACAGCACGCCGCCGTAGTGGGCGCCGGCTTCGCGCGCCACCTGACGCGCCGGTTTATCGGAGATGGTGCTTTCGCTGAAGATGGTCGGGATCTGTTCTCTCTTCATGGTGTCGATAACCTTGCGCACCTGTTGCGGGGTACCCTGCTGGTCGGCGTTAATCGGCCACAGATACAGTTCGCGCAGGCCATAGTCGCGGGCCAGATAGGAGAAGGCTCCCTCGCTGGTGACCAGCCAGCGCTTATCCTCCGGCAGCTGCGCCAGTCTGGCCTGCAGTGGCGCCATCGTCTGGCGGATCTTCTCTTTGTAGGCCTCGGCGTTGCGGCGATAGGTGTCGGCGTGAGGCGGATCGTATTTCACCAGCGCGTCGCGAATATTATCGACATAGATCAGGGCGTTATCTGCCGACATCCAGGCATGGGGATTGGGCTTCCCGCTATAGGGGCCCGCGCTGATGCCCATCGGCTGGATCCCCTCGCTGACCACCACCTCCGGGACGCCCTGCAAGTGCTGATAAAAGCGGGCAAACCACCGTTCGAGATTGAGACCATTGCTGAGGATCAGCTGCGCCCCCTGCGCGCGTTTGATATCGCCGGGGGTGGGCTGGTAGTCGTGGATCTCCGCGCCCGGTTTGGTGATGGAGCTGACGACGGCGGCATCGCCGGCCACGTTCTGCGCCATATCGGCGATAACCGTGAAGGTGGTGATAACCCTGAATTTCTCCTGCGCCGAGGCCGGCGCCGCGGCCAGCAGGGCCAGCGCGCTGGCCAGCAGCAATGATTTCAGCGGTGTCAGATGCAGCATAGGATCCCTCGCAATGGTGTGGTTAATTTCTCAGCGTTTATAGCAATTGCTATGTTATATAGCACAAGCTATTTATAAATGAAAATAATTCTTATTTGCGTGCGGGGATAATAATGAGCCGGGAAACGAAAGCGCGAGAAAGGGGGAGGCAAGGTTGGCCCGGCGCGAACCGGGCGGAGATCAAGAGATATCGGCGACCGACTGGCGCGGGATCAGGCGGCCGGCCAGCGAGCGGCCCTCGGCGGTGAACGTTGGCCGGTCGTCTATCAGGCTGCGAATACGCTGAATACAGTTATCCAGCAGCGCCTCCAGTGGCCATGAGATGCAGGTCAGCGGCGGATAGAGCAGCGAGGCGAGGGGGGAATCCTCAAGGCTCAGCAGGGAGACCTCCTGCGGGACGGCGATGGTGAATTCGCGCAGCAGGCGCATTGCTTCAGCCGCGTAGCGGTCGCGTTTAACGATAATGACTGAGTATTTACTGAAGCTGTTAATTAAGGTCAGCAGCGCCTGCTCGACATCATCGTTGGCCGTCAGCACCAGCTGGCGGTTAAAAGGAATGGAGTAGTTCTGCAGGACGTTGCGGTAGCCTTCCAGCATCTGGCGGCTGGCATCGTCGCTATCGCTGTCCACCAGCAGGGCGATGTTGCGGTGTCCCTTGCCAATCACATAGCGGCAGGCGCTTTCGGTGGCGAAGGCGAAGTCATAGCCCTGGCTGTTGCTTCCAGCGACGCCGAAGCGGTCAAAGGCGATAACGTTGCGCGGCGCGTCGGCGGCAACGGCGCCCAGCACCACCACCGCCACGCACTGGCGCTGCAGATCGTCGATCGCCGCCGCCTGCTCTACCGGGTCGCTGACGTACTGGACCAGCAGGCTTTTATTCAGCCCTTTCAGCGCCTGCGAGAGGAGCGGCAACAGACGCGCGCCGTGGCTCTCGTCCTGCGCGGAAATCACCAGGCCAACGTGGCTGGATGTCTGACTGGCGAGGTTTTGCGCGGCAAAGCTCGGGCGATAGTTGAGTTCTTCAACGGCCCGCAGCACAGCTTCCCGGCTCTCTTCGCGCACGCCCCGGGTGCCGGTCAGCACGCGGGAAACCGTCGCTCTTGAGACATTCGCTAATCTTGAAACATCATCAATCGTTGGCATGGCTTTTTCTGTCTGGACATTTTCGCCTAGCTTAACATACCTGCTGAAAAAAGTGTCTACCGAGGCCCGTCCGCGGCGCCGGGCAACCGGGGCAGCCAGGCCGCGCCGCGCACGCCGCTGGCGTCGCCGAAGCGGGCCGGTTTGATCTGCGTGCGGCAGCTGTCGGAGAAGATCCACGGCACGATGGCGGCAGGCAGATCGCGATAGATCTGGCTGACGTTGGACAAACCGCCGCCCAGCACAATCACCTGCGGGTCGAGAATGTTGATCACTGACGCCAGGCTGCGGGCAAAGGCGTCGATAAAATGACGCCAGTGGGCCAGCGCGCGCGGATCGCCGTTTTGCGCTGCGGCGACAATGGCTTCCGCACGCGCTTGTTCCCCGTAGCGGCGGGCGAAGCCGGTGCCGGAAACAAAGCTTTCGATGCAGTTCGTTTTGCCGCAGTAGCAGGGCTGCGGCGGGCCATCGCGCTCAGGAGTATAGCCCGGCAGCGGATTATGTCCCCACTCTCCGGCGATAGCGTTGGGGCCGCTGAGCAGCTGTTGATGAACGGCGATCCCGCCGCCGCAGCCGGTACCGATAATCACCCCGAAGACGGTGGTGGGGGCGGCGGC
>NZ_JBEAFZ010000079.1:0-95634 GCF_040062415.1 Klebsiella sp. GG_Kp173 | reverse complement strand
TCAGGTGTTAGTGTCCTTACGGACGTGGGGGTTCAAGTCCCCCCCCTCGCACCAATATTCTTCCCTCTCCCGGCGTTATCCTCTCAGTTTGATATCCACCATCATCAGCATTATCCCACCAATCAATGCAACGCATGATGGCAGCAGGATAAAATGGCGCAGTTGACGATGCCATATCATCACCGCGGACATCAGCATGCCCACCGCGACCAGCGTCCGCCATACGTCAGCCGACACCCCGGCATACCCGAGAGCGACAATCAGCGCGCCGGGAACGACGACTGCCCAACCGCTTCCTAATGCTCGCTGCAGCATGGTTTTACCTCTCACAACGATAATGATAACTAATATCATATGATAATTTTTATCATTTGTCATTTACGAAGTGCTCTGTGCCTTATTCTTTACGTTCGCGGTAATGACATACATTCATGAAGGTGATAAATTAAGCGGATTATCGATATATATTAAATATTTTTCTTATTTTGCAAATAACCTTTTTTTGCACATTGTTATCAGACTCTTCATTTTTGGCTTTCATCATTTTGAAATTTAACGACTAATAATGATTCTTCCGATATGACTGCACAAACCTGGCGAGCACACTACGCACAAAAATATCAATATTCCTTACGGCTTTTTTTACTGCTTAATTTCATTTCTTCCTCTCTGTCGCTGGTCACCCCCCTATTTACGGTAGTTCGTTTTACGCTGCCCTGCGCTCTGATCGTGGCCTGCAGCGGGTTGCTGCTGCTCTGGCACTGGAAATGGCCGCAATCGAAAATAAATATTTCCGCTATCTCGTTGTTATTTGGCATGCTATGGGCATGGCACGTAGTGACAAAGGCGATGCTATTGACACCGCCGCATTTTAACTATCTGGTGATCGCCCTATTAAGCATTCTGTTTATCGGCACCATCGCTTTTTCCAATAATATCACTGCCTTTACCCTCCACTCTTTACCGACTTTCCTTGCCTGCCTGATAATGGCCGAGGGAGAACAATGGTTGCGCATGACTTACTGTTTTATGCTGCCTATTGCCGGTATTACCCTGCAAAATATTATCCAGAAGCGCAGCGATGCCTTTACACAAGGATTAATGGATAAACTGATGCAGGAACGCAACACCCTCAACGATCTCAGTATGCTGGATCCCCTGACCGGTTTGTATAATCGCCGCGGACTGCAGAATCGCCTCGATACCCTGCTGGCGCTGGACGGCGATAACCACTTCGTGCTGCTCCTCGATATCGATCATTTCAAAGCCTATAACGATCACTACGGTCATATGATGGGCGATCAGGCGCTCATTCGCGTCTCTGCTGCCATTCGTAACGCCGTACGCTCGCGCGATATTGTCGCCCGCTTTGGTGGAGAGGAGTTTATGGTGCTGCTGACCAATAGCAGCGAAGAAACGGCCTGGCAGGCTGCCGAACGAATTCGACAGCGGGTCTATGACCTGAAAATCCCACATATGTTTAATGAGAGCGTCGCCACCAACGTGACCATTAGTATTGGTCTGACGCCGCTCATTGATGACAATATTGAGCAAGCGCTGGCGCGAGCCGATGGCGCACTCTATGAAGCTAAAAATAAAGGCCGCAACATTATTTTGGCCAGTTAACCCGCGCGCGCTGCGACATCGTGGCGCCGACAAAATTCTTGCCATGCCGCCTGCAAACAACTAATATCAGGAATCATTATCATTTAGATTTGTATCTGGAAATCGAATGGCCTGGCGTTCCCTTCCTCTCAGCGATGAACTTATCTGGCGGGCCCCTTTGCCGACGGCTGAGCGCGCCCTGGCGGAGAGTATTCGGGAAAAAATCGCCACCCTACGCCCCCATCTGCTCGATTTCCTGCGCCTGGATGAATCCGCTCCCGGTCACGCGTTGACGCTCGCCGAGTGGTCGCAACCCACCGCCTTACGCTCCCTGTTGGCCACTTATTCCGATCATATCTATCGTCATCAGCCAACGCTGACACGGGAACAGAAACCTCTGCTCTCGCTCTGGGCGCAATGGTATATCGGTCTGCTGGTGCCGCCGCTGATGCTGGCGTTGCTCAATGAACCACAGGGTCTCAGCCTGGCGCCGGAACATTTCCACGTCGAATTTCACGAAAGCGGCCGGGCGGCCTGTTTCTGGATTGATGTCCATAGTGATGCCGGCATCGAGAGACTGTCACCGCTGTCGCGGATGGATGCCCTGGTGACGCGCACCCTGCAGCCGGTTATTGAGGCGCTGGAAGCGACGGGCGAAATCAATGGCAAGCTTATCTGGAGCAATACAGGCTATCTGATTAACTGGTATCTTGGGGAAATGCGCGCGCTGCTGGGGGATGAGCAGCTTGCCGCCCTGCGCCAGCACTGTTTCTTTGAAAAACAACTCGCCGATGGTCAGGATAACCCACTATGGCGAACGGTCGTGCTGCGTGAAGGGCAGTTAGTCCGACGCACCTGTTGTCAGCGCTATCGCCTGCCGGACGTCCAACAGTGCGGCGACTGCACGTTAAAATAACGCCCTGTTCCCAATAAGCTACGGGCAGCCTGTGGCCGCCCGGTCACTATTTATGCGGTCTGCTGACTCTCCTGTTCCGCCCGTTCGGCCTCTTCCGCTTCCTGAGCAAGCAGCTGTTTCTCATACACCTTAAAGAACGGGAAGTAGATAATCGCCGACACGCAGGCCAGAACGATGACCAGAATTGCCGCCCGGAAATCCCAGCCCAGCGCCCAGGCACCGCCAATCGGCGCCGGCGCCGTCCACGGCACCACGGAGATGACGCGGCCGATCAGATCCAGCTTCATTGCCGCCCAGGCCAGTACCGCATTCACCATCGGCGCCAGCAGGAACGGAATAAAGAACACCGGATTCATGACAATAGGCGTCCCAAAGATGACCGGCTCGTTAATGTTAAACAGGCTTGGCACCACGCTCAAACGACCAATGGAGCGCAAATGCGCTGAACGACTGCGCAGATAGCAGAACACCAGCCCCATGGTGGCACCAGAACCTCCGACCACGATAAAGAAGGTCCAGAACGCCTCCATAAAGATATGCGGCAGAGGTGCGCCCTGGGCCAGCGCCTGCTGGTTCATACCGAGGTTGGTCAGCCAGAACATCTGCAGCATCCCGGAAACGATCGCCGCACCGTGGATCCCGGCAAACCACAGCAGGTGGCCGATGAGAACCGCCAACAGGATCGCCGGCAGGGAATCGGCCGCCGAAACCAGCGGTTTGAAAATCGCCATAATGGCCTGCGGGATCAGCATGTCAAAATGGTGTTGAATAAACAGGCTCAGCGGATAGAGCGTTAGCACAACCACCAGCACCGGGATCAACAGATCAAAGGAATTTTTGATCATCGGAGGGACCTGATCCGGTAGACGGATACCGATGTTATGTGCCTTGAGAAAACGCATCATCTCCACACAGTAGATCGCCACCAGAATGGCGGTAAAGATCCCTGTTCCGCCGAGGCTATCCACCGGCAGCGTGCCATTCGTCTTCGGCGCGGCAATCAGTAAAAAGGCCATGATCGACAGCATCGCGCACATAAAGGGATCGAGCTGATTGGATTTCTCGTAGTGCTTACCGAGGTTGTAAGAGATTGCCGCGCAGATGTAGATCGACATGATCCCCATTGTCATATCAAAGGGGGTCAGAATGCGCCCCTCGAACTCTTTTGCCAGATCCAGCCAGGCGCGGGCGAAACCCCAGGTGGTATCCGGGGAAAAAGGAGGATAAGCAAACACCAGCAGAAACGATCCGACGATCATAAACGGCATCGCGGAGATAAAACCGTCACGGATAGCCATGACGTGACGCTGCGATGAGATCCGCCCTGCTATGGGGCTTATGTAATTTTCTACAAAGCGAAATATCAAATTAAACGCAGCATGGTTAGCAGACATAGTAGCCCTCCTGACAGGCTATTGATACTGGCCCAACAACGATTACCCTGCCGTTACGATGACCGCTTTTTGATGCAGCAGGCCGCGGGTGGATCACCGGCTATACTGCTCATAACACAACGATTCATACACGGCTCTTTTGTTATAAATAAAAGGAGAAGTGACTGTTCCAGTATTCATCTCAATGCAGATAACCGCAACCGGTTACAGTAACCGGTTACGGTGAATGTGAAGGAGATCGACAAAACAGAAAGAATCTGGATTGTCCGCGCCGATATTTACACTCCGCCAGGCTTGTGACAGATTTAACCAGGCTTAAATCAGGAGAATCCAATGAGTCTGCAGTCTGTACGGCAGTTCTTTGCCGAACACGCCCCCGATATCGAAATTATTGAGTTAAACCAGAGTACCGCCACCGTGGCGCTCGCCGCTGCCGCGCACAACGTTGAGCCGGGACAAATAGCCAAAACGCTGTCGCTCAAGATCAAAGATAAAATTGTACTGATCGTCGCCAGGGGCGATGCGCGGCTGGATAATAAAAAGCTAAAAGAAACCTTTGGCGCAAAAGCGCGTATGTTGAGCAGCGATGAGGTGGTGACCTGGACCGGCCATCCGGTCGGCGGCGTGTGCCCGTTTGGTCTGGAAAATCCGCTGGACGTCTTCTGTGACGTCTCGCTCAGGCACTATCAGGAGGTACTACCCGCAGCGGGGGCTATTCACAGCGCCGTTCGCATCGAACCAGAACGAATGGCGCAGCTCACCGACGCAACATGGGTAGACGTATGCATATAGCCGCGTTATGCCACCTGTTTAACGGCGCTGGTCGGGCCGTTTATCGGTAAATGCAGCAAGATATCCGCCGCGTTTAATAAACCAATGTCAGAGCGAACCCCGAGCTTGGTCATGGCGTTGAACTTATGCGCGCGGATGGTTTTAATGTTCCGGTTCAGCTGCACCGCAATTTCCGAAAGCGAATATCCCCACGACATATACCGAAGAATAGCGTGCTCCGTCGGACTTAGCGGATCGTTGCATGCCTCTCTGCCGCAAAAATGCTCTTTGCCGGCGAGGGAATGATTATCCAGCAGCTGTAACAAATGCTCCTGCAACCCGCGTCGCGGCGCAGATTTATTTAATATACCGTGCAGGCAGGACGGCATTAAATGGCCGATCAGGCGCATTTCGCTTTCATTATTAGCCAGAATAATCGTTTGGACTTCCGGTCGGATCCTCGCCATCTCGTGAAGAAAAAGCAGGCTCTCGGCTCTGGACGAACGACTCCCTGAAAGTGAAAAGATCATTGCTGACCATGGGAAAGACGCTTCCACCGCCCTGAGCAAATTGATATTTTTAAAAAAATGAATGCGGTATTGGCTGTTATCTTCACGGCTAAAGATATAGCGCCAGGCCATTTCCGTCATCACACATTTTTCTACGATGGCGACATGACGGGTTGTGCTATTTTTTTCCATTCCATTTGCTCCCCGTAAGCTGAATTGATATTCAGCTCTTGCATTCCCTGCGCGCTGTTGATCCAGGCATACATTTCAGCGTTGCTGCGTAGCGATAAGCGACGCATTGCGCTATTTTTCTGCGCGCTGATCGTCTTATTGCTCTTTTTCAACAGCGCGGCGATCTGGTTAATTCCCCATCCCTTCGCCAGAAGGCGCAGAACTTTTCGCTCTGACAGGGTCAGCATCGCCGCAGAGTGGTAGCTTGCGAAATCGCTGTCCTCATTCCCGGTAAACAGCGTACGGCTAATCTGCTCAGCCGCACGGCTACCAGCACAAATCACCTCAATCAGCCGGTTTACCGGCTCGCTCTCGGAGATGAGCGAGCTTTCGGGACGAATTAATAGCTCAACGGCTAATGGATAGAGGCTGTCGCTGACCATAAAAACCCAGTGAATATCACGATACTGGGTCATGAGGGAGTAATAACGCTCGCAGACGGCCCGGGGTTGCGCAATCTCGCCGGAGATATCCGCAACGACCAGCACCGCCCGCCGCAGTTGTAAAAGGGTGAGCTCATCATGAGAGCGACAAAAACTGAGTTCGTAATCCGGGAGGTTCTCATTGAAGATCACCTTTAACCCTGACTGCATGACGGGGATTTTACTAATAACGACGCCAAACTTACCTTGTCCTGGTAACATAACACCTCCGCTTCCTGTCGAAGTTCCTTCGCTTGCCCGTAAACGTTCGGCGAGTGACTCGATCGCCATACCATTTACTGGATGAATATTAAAAACATATTCATGGCCCGCGTACACGATATACTGAATGACCGAACCATGGTCATACCGTGTAAATATTATTCCTGTGTATACTTGCGATGAATATTAGCACAGACGCCTCTGCGCTAATAAATTAGAAAAGATAAAACTATTATTTAGCAAAAATAATTTCAGGCTTGAAAATTATGAAGCATTCTCTTTAATTGCTTCTCTAAATGCTTTAGGCGACATACCACTGTAGCGGCGGAAAAAGCGAGAAAAATAGGCGGCGTCGCTAAAACCCAAATAATCAGACAGTTGCGTTACCGTCATGCGAGTGTACTGCAGGTTACGCCGCGCCTCAAGCATCAGTCGCTGATGCAGTACCCCGAGAGCGCTACAGCCATAGAACTCGCGACATAAATAGTTTAAATGCGTGACCGACAGCCCAATCAACTTCGCATACTCCGCCAGCGGGAGATGCTGCCGGTAGTGGCTCTCAATAAGCCGGGAAAAATGACGCATCATACTGCGCTTTCGCTCCGCTTTGTCTTCCGCGGGCGGTGCGGGGCGGCACTGCCGGTTCAGCCAGACCAGCAGCGTTCCCAGCAGCGAATAAAGCATCATTTCCCGTGCGTCATGATCGGCACTGTACTCCTCGCGAAGCGCTGAAAACAGCGTATGCATACGCCCCCGGGAACGCCCCACCGGCAGACACTGCGCTACGCTAAGCACATCCAGCGGCCGGCCGAACTGATTTTCAAAGCGGCTCAGCAGCGGCAGCGCCAGGGAGAGCACAAATCCGTGCGTCCCGGGTGAAAAATGAAAGCCATGAATGCAGAGGGCGGGCACCACCTGGATGCAGGATTCCGTCATCACCGCGGTGGTGCCTTCAATTTCGATCTCCGCCCGACCTTTGTGCAGATAGAGGAGCTGGACCATTTCGGCGTGCTGGTGGACGCGAATATGCCACTGATACAGGCTGCTGCGCTGCAAAATCGATTCGCAGTGCAGCAGGTCCGGCGTCGGCCAGCCGCGCTCCTCGCCATAGAGCTTAAATACCGGAACAGTTTGGACGGGCGACATAGTTACTCCTGTTCAGTCAGACGACGCGCTCCATGGGCAGGCCCACGTAGTTTTCCGCGATGGTGGTCAGCCCAGCGCGCGAGCCCAAATAGTAGCGGCGATCGGCCGCCTGCATTTTGGCGTCGAATTCGTTCTGCTGCGGGAAATCGTGCAGCAGACGGGTCATGAACCAGCTAAAGCGTTCCCCTTTCCAGACCCGATCCAGCGCCAGTCTCGAATAGGTCGCGAGCAGATCGCTCCGGCCATGATGGTAGTATTCGCGAAGGATCCGCCACAGATAGTTCACGTCCGATGCCGCCAGGTTCAACCCTTTAGCGCCGGTCGGCGGTACGATATGCGCGGCATCCCCCACCAGAAACAATCGCCCATATTGCATCGGCTCTACGACGAAGCTGCGCAAGGGAGCGATGCTTTTCTCAAGTGAGTGACCAGTCACTAACTTTGATGACAGATCCACCGGCAATCGGCATTTCAACTCCTGCCAGAAGCGTTCGTCCGACCAGTCTTCCACTTTATCGCTCAGCGGAACCTGCAAATAGTAGCGGCTGCGAGTAAGTGAGCGCTGACTACATAAAACGAATCCCCGCTGATGATGCGCATAGATCAGCTCCGGATTGACCGGCGGCGTATCCGCCAGCAGGCCTAACCAGCCGAACGGCCAGACGCTCTCGTAAGTCTTGAGGATGTCAGCGGGAATACTTTGCCGCGACACGCCATGGAACCCGTCGCAACCGGCGATAAAGTCACACTCCAGGCGGCAGAATTCACCTTCGCTAAGATAGATGATCGTCGGCCGGTCGCTTTTCGCGTCATGGATAGTCACTTCGCTCACGCCATACACGATCGGCGCGTCGCTGGCGGCCCGGGCAGCCATCAGATCGCGGGTCACTTCAGTCTGGCCGTAAACCATCACGCTCTTGCCGTCGGTCAGCTCGCTCAGTGAGACGGGCACCCGCTGGCCGTCAAAGAGAAACTCCACCCCATGATGCACCAGGCCTTCGACATCCATCCGCTGCGCCACGCCCGCTTCGCGAAGCAGATCGACGGTACCGCTTTCCAGAATTCCCGCGCGGATGCGCCCCAGCACATACTGCGGCGTTTGACGCTCAAGAATGACCGTGTGGATGCCGGCGTTGTGCAGGAGCTGCCCCAGCAGCAGCCCGGAAGGGCCAGCGCCAATAATCGCGACCTGTGTTTTCATAGGATTGTCTCACTTTTGCAGGGTTAATTATTTGTATATTTTTTGTTTAATAAAAGTACTTTCCTGCATTTTTGATAAGTCAGACGGGAAAAAGAAGGGATGAATGGCGACAAAAATTGCACTTTTCACCAAACTGGCAAAAGTGTGGGACGCTTCAAATTCTGCCCCTCCGGCGGGCGGGAAATTTTTGCACATTATTTGATCCCACCCCCCTCAGCCGCCCCGGCGCTTCAGGTTAAAGTATCGGCAGATACCAGGCGTCGCGGACAGCAGAGGAAATATGCAGGTTGATCGGGCACAGCAGCGGGCAATCACACGATTATGCATCCAGTGTGGTCTTTTTTTGTTACAGCACGGCGCCGAAAGCGCGTTGGTGGAAGAGCTTTCAACGCGTCTCGGGCTGGCGCTGGGGATGGACAGCGTCGAAAGCGCCATCTCCTCCAACGCTATCGTCCTGACCACCATTAAGAATGGCGAATGTCTTACCTCCACGCGTAAAAATGTCGACCGCGGCATTAATATGCATGTGGTGACGGAAGTGCAGCATATCGTGATCCTCGCCGAGCATAAGCTGCTGGATTATCGCGACGTCGAGAAGCGCTTCGCGCAGATTAGGCCCCTGCGCTATCCCCGCTGGTTGCTGGTGATCATGGTGGGCCTCTCCTGCGCTTGTTTCTGTAAACTGAATAACGGCGGCTGGGATGGAGCGCTGGTCAGCTTCTGCGCCAGCACGGTGGCCATGTACATTCGCCAGGTGCTGACCCACCGTTCCATGCATCCGCAGATCAACTTCTGCATCACCGCCTTTGTGGCCACCACGATCTCCGGGCTGCTGCTGCGCCTCCCTACCTTTGCCAGCACCCCGACCATCGCCATGGCCGCCAGCGTCCTGCTGCTGGTCCCGGGCTTTCCGCTGATCAACGCCGTCGCCGATATGTTTAAAGGGCATATTAATACCGGCCTCGCCCGCTGGGCGATCGCCAGCCTGTTAACCCTTGCCACCTGCATTGGCGTAGTGATGGCAATGACCGTATGGGGGCTGCGGGGATGGGCATAATTTCGTTTATTTTCGCGCTGGCGGAAGACATGCTGCTGGCGGCGATCCCTGCCGTTGGGTTTGCGATGGTCTTTAATGTCCCGCAGCGCGCCCTGCGCTGGTGCGCGCTGCTGGGGGCCATCGGCCACGGTTCGCGCATGGTCATGATGAGCGCCGGTTTTAACATTGAATGGGCCACGTTTCTCGCCGCCCTGCTGGTGGGTTGCATCGGCATCCAGTGGTCGCGCTGGTATCTGGCGCATCCGAAGATTTTTACCGTTGCCGCTGTGATCCCGATGTTTCCCGGTATTTCCGCTTACACTGCGATGATCTCCGCGGTAAAAATCAGTCATTTTGGCTATTCTGAAGAGATGATGATTTTGCTGCTGAGCAATTTTTTAAAGGCCTCTTCAATCGTGGGCGCCCTCTCCATCGGCCTGTCGATACCCGGTCTGTGGCTGTATCGTAAGCGCCCTCGCGTCTAACCCCGGCGTCGCGGTAAAGCCGCGACGCTCCTTCCGCGACGGGCTCTGTGCTACTATGTGCAGATCACCCCACTCTTTGCAGTTCAGAGTTGAGATAGAGTTATGTCTTCGCGAATTTTAACCTCCCATTTTAGCGGCCTGGAAGAGTTCCTCCAGCAGCACGCGGCGCTGCTGGCGAAATCGACTGACGGCACTGTCGCCGTTTTTGCCAACAACGCCCCGGCGTTCTATGCGCTGACCCCAGACCGGCTGGCGCAGCTGCTGGAACTGGAAGCCAGGCTGGCGCGCCCCGGCAGCGACATCGCGCTTGACCCGCAGTTTTTCGACGAGCCCGCGGCGGCGCCCGTTGCGGTGCCGATGGGCAAATTTGCCATGTATGCGGCCTGGCAGCCGGACGCCGACTTTCAGCGTCTGGCCGCGCTGTGGGGCATCGCCCTGAGCCAGCCGGTCACCCCGGAAGAGCTGGCCGCTTTCGTCGCTTACTGGCAGGCGGAAGGTAAAGTGTTTCACCACGTGCAGTGGCAGCAGAAACTGGCTCGCAGCGTGCAAATCAGCCGCGCCAGCAACGGCGGGCAGCCGAAGCGCGATGTGAACAGCGTGAGCGAACCCGACAGTCATATTCCGCGAGGTTTCCGAGGATGAGCATGAAAAACGTTGGCGATCTGATGAAGCGCCTGCAGAAAATGATGCCGGCTCATATCGAACCGGCGTTTAAAACCGGCGAAGAGCTGCTGGCCTGGCAAAAAGAGCAAGGCAAGCTGCGTTCCGAAGCGCTGGAGCGGGAGAACCGCGCGATGAAAATGCAGCGCACCTTTAACCGCTCGGGGATCCGCCCCCTGCATCAGAACTGCTCCTTTGATAACTATCGCGTCGAGTGCGAGGGGCAGATGAACGCCCTCGCCCGGGCGCGTCAGTACGTGGAGGAGTTTGATGGCAATATCGCCAGCTTTATCTTCTCCGGCAAACCGGGCACCGGCAAAAACCACCTCGCGGCTGCTATCTGCAACGAACTGCTGCTGCGCGGGAAATCGGCCTTAATTATCACCGTGGCTGATATTATGTCAGCCATGAAAGATACCTTCGGCAACCGGGAGACGAGCGAAGAGCAATTACTGAGCGATCTCAGCAAGGTCGATCTTCTGGTGATTGATGAAATTGGTATGCAGACGGAGTCTCGCTATGAAAAGGTCATTATCAATCAGATAGTTGACCGCCGCTCTTCCTCCAAACGGCCTACCGGTATGCTAACCAACAGTAATATGGAAGAGATGAATAAGCTGCTCGGCGAACGGGTGATGGACCGTATGCGCCTGGGCAACAGCCTGTGGGTTATCTTCAACTGGGAAAGTTACCGGCACCGCGTCACCGGCAAGGAGTATTAAGAGATTTCCGGACAACGGCGGCGTTATACTAAAGTGATTCTTCAGTCACGCTTATGAGTCCGTCTATGAAATCGTTAAAAAATGGCTTACTTGCCGCGCTTACCCTCAGCGCATTTACCCTCTCCGGGGCCCACGCTGCCTCCTGGCAGGATTCTCTCAACAGCGCCGCCAGCCAGCTCAGCGGCGGCAGCACCCAGGCTGGCGGCGGCGGCATGTCCGTCTCCTCGCTAACCAGCCTGCTCAGTGGCAGCAGCCAGTCGCTGACCGCCAGCAGCATGAATAATGCGGCCGGGATCTTGTCATATTGCGCGCAACAGAAGCTGGCCTCCGTGACCAGCGCCGATAACGTCAAAAACCAGGTGCTGGATAAACTAGGACTCAGCACGCCGGAAAAACAGAAACAAGACACCAACTATCTCGATGGCCTGCAGGGGTTGCTCAACAGTAATAACGGCCAGCAGCTGGACCTGAATACGCTTGGCAACAGCTCGTTGGCGAAACAGGTGAAAACCAAAGCCTGCGATCTGGTCTTAAAACAGGGCGTTAACTTCCTCTCCTGATACGTACTGCTAATGCCGCGTTTGTCGCCTTCGCAACGGCAGCGCGGCCTGAAACGGCTTTTTTCTCCTTTTTCTCCTTGCGCTTCCCCGCCACGCCGGCTGCGACGCCGATCAAAAAAGGCAACTTCTAAACCAATTCTGAATAACTGCACACTTTCATGACGCTAGAATTGCAGCAAGATGGCGCTGCAATTACAGTGTGGCTTGAAAAGTAATCTGTTCTGCCAGCCGATAACTGGCGTTAATGAGGATGAGCTGTGTCAGAGTTGTTATCCATCGCCTTATTTTTAGCTTCGGTGGCGCTTTATGCCTGGAAAGCGGGTCGTAACACCTGGTGGTTTGCCGCCACGCTCACGGTGTTAGGCCTGTTCGTGGTACTGAATATCACCCTCTACGCCAGCGACTACTTTACCGGCGACGGCATCAACGACGCGGTACTCTACACTCTGACCAACAGCCTGACCGGCGCCGGGATCGGCAAATACATTCTGCCGGGCGTCGGCGTGGCCGTCGCGCTGGTTGCCGTTTTTGGCGCCCTGGGGTGGGTGCTGCGCCGCCGTCGGCATCATCCTCATCACGTCGGCTACAGCCTGGCGGCGCTGCTGCTGGCGCTGGCCTCGGTCGACGCCAGCCCGGCCTTCCATCAAATCAGCGAGCTGGTGAAATCGCAATCACGGGAAGGAGACCCGGACTTTGCCGCGTACTACAAAGAACCGTCGAAGCGTATCGACAATCCGCAGCTGAATCTGGTCTATATCTATGGCGAAAGCCTTGAGCGCACCTATTTTGATAACGATGCGTTCCCCAACCTCACCCCTGAGCTTGGCAGAATTAAAGATGAGGGCATTGATTTCAGCAATACCATGCAGCTGCCGGGGACCGATTACACCATCGCCGGCATGGTCGCGTCACAGTGCGGCATTCCGCTGTTTGCGCCGTTTGAAGGCAACGCTTCGGCCTCCGTATCCAGCTTCTTTCCGCAGAATATCTGCCTTGGCGATATCCTGAAAAACTCCGGTTACGAAAACTATTTTGTGCAGGGAGCTAACCTGCGCTTTGCCGGCAAAGACGTGTTTCTAAAGTCCCACGGCTTCGATCACCTGTTCGGGGCGGAAGAGCTCAAAACCACGGTAGCGGATCCCGCCTACCGCAACGACTGGGGCTTCTATGACGACACGGTACTCGAGGAGACGTGGAAAAAATTCGAAGAGCTGTCGCAGTCCGGAAAACGCTTTTCGCTGTTCGCCCTGACGGTGGACACCCACCACCCCGACGGCTTTATTTCGCGCACCTGCGAGCGTAAACGCTATGACGTGGACGGCAAGAAAAACCTCTCCTTCAGCGCCGTTAGCTGCAGCCAGGAACATATCGCCGCGCTAATCGAGAAGATCAAAGCCTCTCCCTATTTCAAAAACACGGTCATCGTGGTCTCTTCCGACCACCTCGCCATGAAGAACAGCGCCTGGGATTACCTCAACAAGCACGATCGCAGCAATTTGTTCTTTGTCCTGCGCGGCGATCGGCCGCAGCAGGAGACCCTGGCAGTGAAACGCAACACCATGGATAACGGTGCGACGGTGCTGGATATTCTCGGTGGCGATAACTATATCGGCCTCGGGCGCAGTAGCCTCTCCGGCCAGTCGCTCTCCGGTATTTTCATCAATATGAAAGAGAAGGTCCTGGCCTGGAAACCTGACGTGATCCGCCTGTGGAACTTCCCGAAAGAGATTAAAAACTTCACCATCGACTCGCAGAAGAACATGATCGCCTTCTCCGGCAGCCATTTCCGTCTGCCGCTGCTGCTCCGGGTGTCGGACCAGCGCGTTGAACCGCTGCCGGAGAGCGAATACTCGGCGCCGCTGCGCTTCCAGCTGGCCGATTTCGCACCGCGGGATAATTTCGTGTGGGTCGATCGCTGCTATAAAATGGGCCAGCTGTGGTCTCCTGAGCTGGCGCTCTCCACCGACTGGTGCGTCTCGCAGGGACAGCTGGGGGGTGAGCAGAAGGTTCAGCACGTTGATAAGCCACAGTGGAAAGGCAAGACCGCCTTCAGGGACACCCTTATCGATATGGAGCGCTATAAGGGCAACGTCGATACGCTGAAAGTTGTCGACAACGATATTCGCTATAAGGCCGACAGCTTCGTGTTTAACGTTGCCGGCGCGCCGGAAGAGGTGAAACAGTTTAGCGGCATTTCGCGCCCCGAGTCCTGGGGTCGGTGGTCCAATGCCCAGCTGGGCAGCGACGTGAAGATTGAATATAAAGAGCCGCTGCCGGAGAAATTTGATCTGGTGATCACCGCCAAAGCCTACGGTCCCAATGCCAATAAGCCGATCCCGGTGCGGGTTGGTCAAAGTGAGCAAGTGCTTACTCTGGTCAATGATGTGACCACTACGACGCTGCATTTCGACAACCCGACGCGCAGCAACACGCTGACCATCACTCCGCCGGACCCGCAGTCCACCAACGAGGGCAATATCCTCGGCCACTCCCCGCGTCAGCTGGGGATCGGTATGGTGGAGATCAAAGTGGTGAAAAGCGAAGGTTAAAGCCACCTTGCCCGGCGGGTTTTGGCGCCGGGCAACGGTTTGGGTGGCAGGGTGTTAGCAATACAGCGGCTTGAGCTCGTCAGCCGACAGTCCGGTAATCTTCTGTACCGTCTCTTTGTCGAGGCCATTCTGTAACATGCTGCCGGCAATGCGCAGCGCCTCACGCCGGCTCCCTTCCTGTAAGCCCTCAAGGCGCCCTTCCAGGCGCCCTTCCTGTCGGCCCTCATGCCGACCTTCCTGTCGACCTTCCTGCTTAAGCTTTTGCGCGATAGACATCAATGTCTCCTCATACTGTGGCAGACGGCGGGCCAGCCGGCGGAGAAACACGCCCGGCTCGGCCGTGTTACCGTACTGCAGCATATAGTGAAACAGCATTCTCAACTGCCGGGGGCTAGTGTATCCCAGCATCACCACGGCCGCCAACGACTCCGTTATGCCGCTGAGATCGCGCTGGCGAATATGCTTTTGCATCAGCTCCAGCAGGGCGACCCGCCGATGCTGCACGATTTCATCGTCCGGCATGACCGTGACGTCGATCAATGGAAACTGATTGCCGTACAGCTTCTTCGCCAGCTGCGGGTCGGCAAATTCATCCAGCCAGTTGAGGGAAAAAGGATAGGGACTGGTTGCGCCGTGATAAAACAGCATCGGCACCACCAGCGGCAGCGTTTTGTGCCCGGCGTCGAGGTGTCGCTGCATCGTGGCAATCGCATAGCGCATCAGACGAAAAGCCATATGGTTGTCCGGCGAGCTCTGATGCTCTATCACCACGTAAATATATCCCGCCCCGCAGGTGGTTCGCACCGACCACAGCACGTCCGAATACCAGGCGCGCAGATCCTCATCGATAAAACTCGCCGATTGCAGCCTCAGGGTAGCGAAATCGCACCGCTGGCGGATCGCTTCGGGAAGATAGAGCATGAGGAAATCATTCGCTGTCTCCGGGTGGCGAAGAAATCGTTTAAAGACCGCATCATGCGGCGTTGAGGTCATCCGTTTTTTCATGGCCATCCGCTTGCCTGAAAGAGAAGGAAAGCCGGACTCTACCACCGGTTTTTACCCGGCTGGATTTGACGATGATTTTCTGGGAAGCGCCTCGGAGAATAGCGGAGCGGCCAGTCTGACTGGCCGCCATGGGCAAGATTTAGTAATCAAACTGCCGGTAATAACGGCGGATATTCAGGTCGTGGCCGGTATGGTGCTCAAAGTGGGCCGCCAGCCGGTCCACCAGCAGAGTGGACACCACGCACGGCGCCATAATCCAGCGGAACGCATCATCAATGCCGTTCAGCGGATAGTCGCGTGGGTCGATCACCACCAGATGGTCAGTTATCTTTTCGGCAAAGCGTTCGACGCGCTCGTCCAGCGCCCGGCATTTCCCCTCGCCCTTCACCAGAAACAACGGGACCTCTTTTTCCAGCAGCTCCAGGGTGCCGTGGAAAAATTCAGCCGAGCTTACCGACTTCGTCCGCTTCCACTGCATCTCTTCGAGAATACACATCGAGAACAGGTAGACCTCACCCCACATTTCCGCGCCGCCAATCCACATCATATAGTCGCTGTCATGGTATTGCGCGGCAATGCTGTCCGCCTGAGGATCGAACTGGCGCTTGGCCTCTAGCAGATTTTCCGGCAGCAATTCCAGCTGGCTGGCAAAACGCGCATATTCAGCAAACTCACCATGACGATAAATGACGCGGAAGAATAACCAGTACAGCAGCATATATTCATATTCCACGCCGTTCTTGTGGCACATCGGAATATGCCAGCTGGCGGCGGCAGCCAATGGCGAATCGGCATGACGGGTAATGGCTACCACGCGTATCCCCTGCGCCTTGCACCATTCGGCAATGGCCACCGACTCTTTGGTATCGCCGGATTTAGAGAGCGTGACGACAACCGCCTCTTTATTTAATTTTTTATGCCCGCGATGGATTAATTCCGCCGCCTGCTCAAGATAAACCGGTACGCTGGTTAATTCTTTGGCAAACTCATTAATAGCCATCATCGGGGCCAGGGAACCGCCAACCGAGGCAAAAAATAATGCGCTGCAGCCGCTGTCATAAATAGCGTCGGCCACGGTTTCAGCCTGTTTACGCGCAGCGATGATCTCGCGAGCACTGGTCAGGTACTCGTCCTGATTAAAACCCAACATAGTTTTCTCCTGAATAATCAGATTTTACTTTTTAAGACGCGGTCAAAATCGTCGAAAATACGTTTAGCCAGATCGATGCCTTTCAGTCCTGCGGTATGCCAGGCGAGCATCTGCACTGGGACAATCAGCAACAGCGGCGCCAGGTGATGCTCGCACGGGCAGTTTAGCGCCAGCGTTTGTTCATCCTCTTCGTCGCTCAACGTCAGGATAAAGGCCCGGGCAATGGACGGCGCCATATAGTCGCGCAGCGCCCGGGTTCGCCCGTCCGGCGTATCTTCAATAAACAGCATCACATGGCGGGCATTGGCTTCCAGATAGGGGCCGTGCATATAGGCTTCCAGCTCAAAGCCGCTGGAAGGCACGCGCACCGTTTCGGTAAATTTGGTTTCGAACTCCTTCGCCACGCCAACCAGCGCGCCGTAGCCGGTAGCGACAAAGCGCTCACCTCCCCGCAGCGCTTCGCTATGCTTGTCGATAAAACATGCGGTGCGGGCGATAACTTCCGGGATCGCCGCCGCCAGCCGCTGGAATTCGGCAAGATAGTGCTGCTCCTCGACTTCGCTGGCCTTCCCCTGGCTGCGGGCAATCATCAGCGCCATCAGCAGCAGATTCAGCACTGTCGCGCTAAAGCCGCGGGTGACAAACCCTACGCTCTCGATCCCGGTATTGATATCGAGAACGCCATCGCAAGCGCGGGCTATCGGGCTTTGCGGGTCGGAGGTCAGGGAAAATACCGGCAGTCCTGAGGCCTGTACCTTACGCATCGCCTCCAGCGTCGACGCGCTTTTTCCGCTCTGTGAAATCGCCACCACCAGATCAGTATGCGGGTCGATAGCTTCGTAATGGGTAAAGTTGTACGGCTCTTTAATGTCAACCAGCACGCCGAAGCGTTGTTCAAAGAAATAGCGCGCGCACAGCGCGGCGTTCAGCGACGATCCGGTCGCCAGCAGCAAAATTCGGCGTACCGGGTGCTGGCGGGCAAAGGTCTCAATCGCCGCCAGCTTTTGCCGGTAGTCGCGCAGGATCTGCGCCAGACAGGCCGGCTCTTCGCTGATATAGGTCATCATTGTTGGTTGCATAGCTCACTCCCGTTAAAACAATCCGATCCACGAACCCAGAATGCCCACCACCGCCATTCCGCCGATAATAGAGAGCGGTTTAACCTTGCGCCCAAGCAGCCAGTAGACGATGCCGAAACTCACCAGCGGCAGCATGCAGGGCAGAATGTCGTTGATGATGTCCTGCACCTGGGTTTTGGCCTCCCCGGCGCCAAAGGAGACAGGGATGGTGATATCGATCATTGAGGCGGTCATCGCCCCGACCACCATCAGGCCGATAATCGATGCCCCGTAGGTCAGGCTCTCCATCATTCCGCTCTTCTGGATCCGCTGCAGGACGCCGGTGCCCAGCACGTAGCCCCAGCGGGTAAAGCACCAGCGCGCCAGAATGTGCGGCACGTTAAATACCAGCAGAAACAGGATTGGCCCGAGAATATTGCCTTTTAGCGCCAGGCTGGTGCCGATACCGGTGGCGATCAGGCGCAGCGTCCCCCAGAAAAAGGAATCTCCCAGCCCGGCCAGCGGCCCCATCAGCGAAGCTTTGACGTTATCAATGGCATTGGCATCCATATTTTTCTGCTGGCTATTTTTCTCCTCCATCGCCGTGGTGATCCCCAGCAGCAGGGTGACGATATGCGGCGTGGTATTGAAGAACACCAGATGGCGTTTCAACGCCCCGGCCAGCTCCTCTTTGCGCGGATAGAGCTTCTTCAGCACCGGGATCAGCGCGTAAACAAAGGCGAGATTCATCTGTCGCTCATAGTTCCACGAGAACTCCATCTGGAAGGAGCGCCAGAACACCCGGCGTAAGTCACGCGGCGTAATTCGCGTTTCTTCCTGCTCCTGCGGCTGCAGGGTCTCTTCAGAAATCATCTTCGTCGTCATCGCTGACTCCTTGTTCTGTCGTGGTACGAGGTGCGCTAAATGCGGTGACGTTAACCATCACCACCGCCACGATGGCGCCGAGAATGGCGATACCGGTCACCGGGATTTTCAAATAGGCCATCAATACAAAGCCGAGGAAAAAGTACGGCGCCACTTTCTTGTTAATCAGCAACCTGGCGAGCATCGCGAAGCCGAGAGCCGGAATGATCCCGGTGGCCACGCTGAGTCCGTGTTTGATAAATTCCGGGATCGCATCGAGCAGAGATTTCACCGCGTTGCTGCCCACCAGGAATGAGACGGTCACCACCGTGGCAAGCATCAGCGACAGGCCGAATCCGGCGATCAAATGCATCCGCTCAATGCCGCGCGTATCCGCCCGTTCCGCATAGCCGTCCGCTTTCTGGCTGAGCAACGGAATGAACATCCCCAGATAAACGTTTTTCAGGATCAGGGTCAGGGTGGCGATAGGCAGACCGAGCAACAGCGCCGTTTCCGTGCCCGCGCCGGAGGTGATGGCGAACGCCACGCCGAGAATACCGCCGGTCACCACGTCGGGCGGGATCGAGGCGCCAACGGAGAACGATCCGATAAACGCCAGCTCTAGCGTCGCGCCCATGATGACGCCGGTCTGCACATCCCCCAGCACCAGACCGGTCAGCAGCCCGGTGACGATAGGCCGGGAAATCAGCGACGTCCCTAAGGCATATTCCGATTGCGCGATAAACGCCACCAGACCCAGTAAGAGAGCCTCTACCATAATCTGTCCTCCGGAATTACACGCATTCCGTAAAAAGCTGTTTGCGATCGTTCGGGACCTGGCGAATTTCCACCTCGACGCCTTTGCCCACCAGTTGTTGCAACTGCTCTATTTCCTCCGGCAGTAAATTAATCGCCTTAGAAATATTTTTACTGCCCTCTTTGGCCTTAATCCCACCGAGATTAATACTTTTTATTTCCTCAACGGCGCTGGCAATACGCCAGGCGTCATTGACCGATTCCACAACAATAAATAAATTATATTTATCGGTAACCCCGCTTTTTATCGCTTCAATAGAATCATTTATATTTTTAATCACCAGCTTTACCGAGGGTGGTTTAGCAAGCTTAATGGTGGTTTTCCGAAGTTCATCCTCAGGGACACTGTCGTTGGCGATTAAAATACAATCGGCACCGACATATTGGGTCCAGGAAAAGGCTACCTGGCCGTGAAGTAATCGATGGTCAATCCTTAATAACGTAATCATCATGCATCCTCATTTCAGAAGTCTTTATCCATAGTCATCGCCCCGGCAATACTCTGATTGCAGTACTGAATGCTCTCTTTGGCGTTGATTAATGATTCAGAAATTAATTTTTCGGTATTCTCTTCCGCTGCAGAAATAAGCAGGTCAATAATTAACGGTAGATTTAACCCAGACAATAAATGGAAATGTGGGCGCGATAAAAAACGCACAAACTCATTATTGACGCTACCGGCGAAAATATCCGTAATCACTATCAGCTCATCCTGCGCCGGGAAACGCGCCAGCAGCGCCTCCACCTGCTGCGTCAGATCGACCTCCTCTTCTACATAGGCGCACAGAGTATGAATATCCGGCTGTTTACCGAGGATCAGCTCCACAGAGTTCAACAAACCGTTAGCAAAGGTGCCGTGGCTGGCAAAAATATAGTGTCGTTTCATCCTTACCTCGAAAGCGCATTCCACTGCTTTCTTGATTGCAACCGACGTGCCAGAAACAGTGGCGCGTCGGCTAACGTAAGGACAAAAGGGAGAGAAGCGTTAAAACTCTTGATCTTCCTGAATAAATTCCGTTTCCCGCGTCAGGATGTCGTGAATGTAATAGAGCTCGACAACGGGAATTTTGACACTATATCCGCTCTCTATGACACTAAAGGCCTCGCGCAGCGTAGCCAGCTCGCGATCCGGACACTGCCTTCCCAAATAATGGGTTGGGGAAGCGTGGCGAATTAACCGCTCTATCAGACAGCTGATGTGCACATACAGCGCCACCTTACGTTCGTTGGGCACCTCGTACCCGGCCAGATGCTCATAGCGCAGCAAAAACTGTTCAACCTGGTTAATCACCTTCGCGGTATCAAGGATCGTCACCGACTCAATCACTCGCCGCAGCGAGAAGTTTTTCAGGATCAGGTTGTTGATCTCGCTAACCTGCTCCGCCGTCGCCAGTTCGCCGAAGATACGCATCAGCGGGCGACTTCCTTCGCCGGAAATCAGCGAATCCAGCGAGATCCACGGGAGATCGGCAAGATGCGGATCGAGGGTGCCGACGATCGCCAGCACCTCGTAGCGGCTGAGCATCGGCTCCCGCCGCGCAGGATCGGCAAGGGTCTCCACATCGCAGGCCACAATATCAACGCCCAGCGCTTCAGGGATACTGGCTTTTAACAGCGCCGACAGGTTCGCCGCCGCGCCCAGGCCGGTGGCGCAGGTGGTCAAAATCGCCCGCGGTTTATCGGTCTGCGGGTAATAGAGCTGGTGCTCAACCGCCAAATCATCGCCGATCTCGCGGACGATATCTTCCAGCATATCGCCGTGCAAAATCCGCTCGCCGACGTACATCGCCATGCCGGTGGAGACATTGTTAATAATCGCCACCGGCGTGTTCAGACGACGATTAAAATGGCTGTGAATAGCGTTCAGGGATCCCATATCGACCAAAATGATCAGCCCTGACGCCAGCGCGTGGCGCTCAATGTAGGCCATCACCTGATTAGCGATAGCCTCCGGCGTCACATCGAGCGGCATGTCGAATGACTCAAACAGCGGGCTTTTCAGCAAGCGGTTCGCCACGCTGGCGATGCTGCTGGCGGTGGCGTAACCGTGAGCGAGAATAATCGCCCGGGTCACCTGCTGCTGGCTAATAGCGCCGTTTTTCTGGAACCACAGCACCAGCAACAGCAGGTCAATACGTTGGGGCTCAATATCCAGTTTCAGCGCCAGCGCGTCGAGGATCGCTTCGCAAAAGCGATACAGCAGCGGGAATTTGTTTGCCAGAAAATCCGCCAGCAGACGGATTTTCTCATTGCTCATCGTGGACGGCGCCTGACGGGATCGATGGATCAGGTAGTGGCTCAGGGCGTAAAGACAGTTACCGTTAAACTGGATATTGAAGCGTTTTTCCAGGCGATAATACTCCTCCCGCACCTGATGGGCGATCAGCAGCAACATCTGCGAGCTACTGGCATCCTGGTTATCAAAGATCAGCCGATCGAAGAGGATTTCAATCTCCTCCCCCATGCTTCTTTGCGCCTCTTCCCAGACCGTTTTTTTATTCAGCACCGCTTCATGCAGCGCCAAAATCCGACACTGAACGTCATAGATCAGCCCCTGAACCGGGTCGCGCGCCCGCAGCAGCCAGACCAGGCTGGTCTGCGGCTCGATTAGCAGCGGCTCCTGCTGGCCCATCGCTTCACTGAGCGCCGGCGTCGCCGCCATGATCGTTTCCGGCAGATCGTGCAGCGTCACGGTCAGCATCTCGCTGCCCGGAGACCTGGCCCAGGCTGATGCCACGGCGTACTTCACCACATTCTTCAGTTCGCCGACGTTGCCCCGATAAACGTACTGCGTCAGGACCTGCAAAAGCCGCGGCGTTAGCTGCAGCCGGGCGGCCAGCGTCCGGGCCTCCTGCCAGAAAAACTGCAGCGTTAGCGCCTCCTTCTCCTCGCGGCTGCGGTGTTGAAGATCGGGCAAGCTGACCAGGATCGGGATACGACGAAGAAAGGTGGTCAGAAAAGTGCTGTGAATCTCTTCGGTGGTGGCAAACACCAGCCGCAGCGAAATCGGCAGGCCTTGAGCGGTCTCCCCCACCCGGTAGATCTCCTTGCGATCCAGCCAGGTGAACAGCTTCTCCTGCCCCTGAGCATCCAGGCGGTGGACCTCGTCGAGAAACAGCATCCCGCCGTTTGCCGCCTCGAACGCCCCGGCTTTATCGCTCTGCGCGCCGGTAAACGCGCCTTTGACGTAGCCGAACAGGTTGGCGGCCAGCAGCTCCGGATTACTGGCATACTGCGCGCAGTTGAAGCTCACGAAGGGCGCATCAGGCGCCAGCAGGCCCTGGGCGATCGCGAACTCGTGCATCAGCTCCGCCATATAGCTTTTACCGGTCCCGCTGTCGCCGGTGATCAGCAGCGGTAGCCCGCCGTTGGGATAAAATAGCGCGGTTTTCATCTGCTCAATCGGTTTACGCAGGCTGCCGTCATGGCCGGTCAGCAACGAAAAATGGTCCGCCTGTTCCGGCTGGCGGTCACTCTCCGCGAGCAGTTCCGCCATGCTGGCGTACTCGCTGCGGGAAAGGGGGAAGAACTGCTGGCAGAAGGCTTTTTTATGCAGGAAATAGACCGGCCGGGTATTGATCTTCACCAGCACGTCCTGGGCGACCAGCTGATTGAGATAATGGCTGGCGGTATTTCTTTGCATCGCGAAACGCTGAGCCAGCCAGCTGGCGGTGAACACTTCGCTCAGGTTATCCGGATCGAAAAAATCGGTCTGATTTTGCAAAAAAGCCAACAGTTCCGTTTTACGCATTACATCCCCCTCGTCGCCATTACGAAGAGATATGATGCGGCAAAAGAGAGGCCTATCGGCGCCCCGTGCTGTTTTTTGCGGCCCAGCGCACACTCCCGCTTAAGCGAACTTCGCTGCGTTCAACTCCATCGTCATTTCATACTGCTGCAGCGATAGCGGTGAATATCCCGCCGCGGCAAACAGCGGCGTAAAGGTTTCCGGGACCGTCACCGAAGTGCCGATACCCGGGAACTGCTGCGCCAGCGCCATCAGCAGCGCCCGTGCCAGCCCCTGACGACGGGCGGCGGGTTCAACCCATAAAAACTGCAGTACAGGCCGTGAACCCGAGGTGCCCAGTACCGCGAAGGCGCGCTGTTCCAGCGTCACGACGCGGCATGGCAGGGTGGCGAAGGTAAGCGGATCCATCAGCCAGGGGAGCTGACTGTTACTCTCCTCAACGGCGCGTCTAAGCAGCACCAGGGTGGGATAAGGCTGTAACACGCCTGGCGCCGCAGCCTGAGGCTCTGCGCTCAGGTAGCCGCAGAGCCCATAGCGCCGCGTAAAGCCTAACGACTGATACAGCGCGACGGCCACATGGTTATCGCGGATCACCTCCAGGGAAACCGCCTCGATCTCCTGCTGCTGCAGAAGCATGAGCTGCTCCTGCATCAATTTCCGTGCAAGACCTTTGCCGCGCCAGGCCGGACGCAGGGCAAAGGCCGCCAGGCGAGCCATATTCCCCCGACGCGCGACGATCGCGATCGCCGCCGGTTCATCTCCGGCCAACCAGACACGGGAATCGATCAGGCTCATCCCCTCGGCGCTAAAGCGCTGAACAAATCCCTCCACCGACTGGGTCACCGGTACCAGATAGTCTGCAAAACAGGCGTTAAGAATATCCGTTAACTGCACGCTGCTGAACTGCGTGGCGGGAACGGCGGTCAGCTCCATACATTTCTCCCGAAGGCTGCTATGCTGAGGTGATGAAAACTAACACTATAACTGCCGGCGCCGGATTACGCCTGACCGAGGAGAGTGATATCGCCCTTCTGCCGGCCATTGAACGTTCCGCCGCTCAGGCTTTTCGTCAGATCCCCGCTCTCGCCTGGCTGGCGGACAGCGAGGTGATTAGCGTTGCGCGCCATCATGATTATCTGGAAACGGAACATAGTCTGCTGGCGGTGGCCGCCGGGCAACCGGTGGGTTTTATTCTGACCGAACCGCTCGACGATGCCTTATTTATCGTTGAAGTCGCCGTACACCAGGCCTGGCAGCATCAGGGCATCGGGCGGATGCTGCTGGAGCAGGTTATCGACGGCGCCCGGCAAATGGCTTACCCGGCGGTGACCCTCACCACCTTCCGCGACGTGCCGTGGAATGCGCCGTTTTATACCCGTCTGGGATTCGCCATGCTCGATGAACTGACCCTGCCCGCCGGGCTGGCGGCGAAAAGAGAACAGGAGACCCGGCACGGCCTGCCGCCGGAGACGCGCTGCGCCATGCGCCTGGCGCTCTGATGTTCGGCCCCACCGCGCTCTGCGCTTTGCTACGGCCGCAAGGCGCAAATCTCATCATATAAGGCGCGGCTGATAGCCACTCCCTGCTGCTCACTCTGCTGGCGACAGGCGAACCGCCGCTCGCCCGGTAACCGTGCCCCTTGCTCCTGCATCCCGCTGAACAGGGTTTCGGCGCGCGCCAGCTGCTCTTGTGCCTGCTCGCCGAGAAAGCGCTGCGGATCCAGCGCCAGAATCAGCTCTCCGCCGTAGGGTAAACCGCCCGCGCCGTTATCCCACGCCAGCGATTCGGCGCTGGTCATATCGCCGATAAGCGGCCCGGCCAGCAGCTCAACCATTGCCGCCAGCGCCGAGCCCTTATGGCCGCCGAAGGTTAACATCGCGCCGTTCAGCACCTCTGTGGCATCGGTGGTCGGCTGCCCCTGGCTGTCGATTCCCCACCCTTCCGGTAGCGCTTTGCCGGCGCGCTGATGCAACTGGATCTCGCCGCGCGCCGCGGCGCTGGTCGCCATATCAACAATAAACGGCGGCTTGTCCCGCCGCGGCCAGCCAAAGGCGATAGGGTTGGTGCCGAACAGCGGACGGGTGCCGCCCGCCGGGGCGACCCAGGCGTGGCTTGGCGTACAGGCTAGCCCCACCAGCCCTGCCTCGGTCAACGGCTCAATATCGGCAAACAGCGCGGAAAAATGGACGCAGCGGTTAATCGCCAGCGCCGCAATGCCGCTGTGCCGCGCTTTCTCCAGCAGCAGCGGCAACGCGCGCTCGTAGGCCAGCAGCGAAAAGGCGCCCCCTGCATCCGCCCGCACAATCGCCGGCGCCTGGTCGTGGATCTGCGGCTCGGCATCAGGCGATACCTTACCTTTACGTAAGGTATCGACAATGCCCAACAGCCGCCACAGGCCGTGGGAAGCGCAGCCGTCACGCTCCCCGGCAGCCACGTTACGGGCGATGGCCGCCGCGTGGTCGGCGCTGAATCCATTGGCGCTGAGCACCGCCAGCGCCAGGTCATAAGCTTCTGGTAACGATAGAGTTACCGACTCCATACTGTTCTCCTTTACTCTTCTTCGTCTCCGCTAAAATTAGCCTGCGGCAGACAGCTGCGCGCGCCCCAGTAATAAATCCCCAGCGACATTGCCGCCACCAGCACCGTATCCCAGGGGTGACCAATAACATTAAGCCCGCCGAAGCTGCCCAGCCAGGAAAAGAGGATAATCAACGCATAAAAAGCGATCAGCCACAGCGAAGACTTCACCTGCTGCGTCAGACTCACGGTATGTTCCGGCACCTTGCCTTTGCACATCACGTACACCACAAACATCACGATCTGCAGCCCCAGCAGCCACGAGAGCGTATTCCAGCCGGACCAGTAGACAATCAGCGCCGAGACCATAAACGATACCGGGCCGATGATGGCGAAGGCGCGCACGCGGAACGGCCGCGGCAGATCCGGGGCGTTGCGGCGCAGCCCGGCGGCGGTCACCGGGGCGATGGCGTAGCTCAGCACCAGGGCAGCCGACACCACGCTAATTAACTGTTCCCATGAGGGGAATGGCAGCGTCCAGAAAATCGACAGCCCGAAGGTCAGCCACAGCGCCGGGCGCGGAATACCGGACGCTTTATCGATATGGGTAAAGGCTTTAAAAAAGGTGCCCGCCTTCGCCCAGCCGTAGATCACCCGCGGCGTCGCGTTCATGTAGATATTGCCGGTGCCGCTCGGGGAGATGATCGCATCGCTAATGACCATAAAGGCCAGCCAGCCCATGCCGAGGGTAATGGCGATATCGCGATACGGCAGCGAGAACTGTTTGCTCACCTCGGCCCAACCGCCGGCCAGCATCTCGGTGGGGATACTGCCAAGGAACGCCAGCTGCAGCAGCACGTAGATAATCGTTGACAGCACCACTGATAAAATCAACGCAATAGGGATAGTCCGCTGCGGCTTTTGCACTTCGCTGGCCACCGAGATAATCGGCGTCAGTCCCAGATAGGCGAAGATAATCCCTCCGGCGCTGATCGCCGCTTCCACCCCGGACACACCGAACGGCGCAATGCCCTGCGCGTGCAGGTTCTCCGGTTTAAAGAAGGCGAACAGCGTCACCACCACCAGCAGCGGCACCAGAAACTTGAGCACGCTGATGAAGTTGTTCGAGCGGGCGAAGGTCTTGACGCTGTAGTAATTCAGCGCAAAGAAGAAACAGAGCAGCAGGAACTGCACTACCCACCCCAGCAGCGTCGGCGAGCTGGAGCCCGGCTGGGTCAGCACCGGAAACCAGGCCGCGGCGTATTGCCGGGCGGCGACGATTTCTATCGAGATCAGGCTGGAGAAGGCGATCAGGGTGATGAACCCCAGCAGATAGCCCATCAGCTCGCCGTGGGAAAAGACCGGGTAGCGGATAATGCCGCCGGCGCGCGGCAGCGCCGCCCCCAGCTCACAGTAGACAATCCCCAGCAGCAGTACCGCAAAGCCGCCGATCACCCACGACGCGATCCCGGCCGGACCGGCAATGGATGCGACGTGGCTGGCGGCGAATAACCATCCCGAGCCGAAAATCGCGCCCAGGCCGATAAAGGTGAGGTCGGTCAGGGTCAGCTGTTTTTTAAACTTACCCGACTCAGCAACGCGGGTTTGACTGTTATGCGTAGTGTGAATGGTCATGGTGATGCCCTTGCGTCAATGAGAGGAGGAAATCGCTTCCCGGGTCCACTGGCCGTTGACCAGGCGCAGCAGGTTCAAAGGGTTCGCATCCTGCAGCGCCGGCGGTAACAGGGCGGCCGGCGCATTCTGCAGGCAGACCGGGCGCAGAAAACGCTCAATCGCCCGGCTACCGACCGACGTCCCGCGCGCATCGGTCGTCGCCGGCCACGGGCCGCCGTGGACCATCGCATCGCACACTTCCACGCCGGTGGGATAACCGTTAAACAGCACCCGTCCGGCCTTCTCGCACAGCAGCGGTAGCAGGTTCGCCGCCAGCGGGCCGTCGTCCGCTTCCGCGTGTAGCGTCGCGGTGAGCTGTCCCTGCAGCGCTTTCACCACCGCCTGTAGCTGGACCGCGTCGTCCACTTCCACCAGCAACGATAGCGGGCCGAAAACTTCGGTCTGCAGCAGCGTATCCTGCGCCAGCAGATCCTCGACCTGAGCCTGCCACAGCTGGGTTTGCGCCTGCCCGGCGCCGGCGGCGAGGCCGCTCGCCAGCCTCTCGATACGCGGGTGCGCCGCCAGGGCCGCCACGCCCTGGCGGTAGTGCTGGAGGGTCGGCGCATTGAGCAACACCTGCGGCGCAGAGCCCGCTACCGCCGCGCACAGCGCCGACTTAAAGCGTTCCAGCCCGGCGCCGCGCAGCGCCAGAATCAGCCCCGGACGGGTACAGAACTGGCCGCCGCCGAGGGTGAATGACGCCACCAGCTCGTTCGCCAGCGCCTCGGCCCGCGTCTGCAGCGCCTGCGGTAGAATAATCAGCGGGTTAATCGCCGACATTTCAGCAAACAGCGGGATTGGCTGCGAACGCTGCTGCGCCAGTTGATACAGCGCCTTACCGCCGGCCAGTGAGCCGGTAAAGCCAACGGCCTGAATCGCCGGATGGCGGACTAATTCGGCGCCGATATCAGTCCCGAAAATCATATTGAAGACGCCGCCGGGTAACCCGCATCGCGTGACCGCCCGGACGATCGCTTCAGCGGTCAGCTCGGCGGTGGCCATATGGCCCGGATGGGCCTTCACCACCACCGGGCAGCCCGCCGCCAGCGCCGAGGAGGTATCGCCGCCGGCGGTGGAAAAGGCCAACGGAAAGTTGCTGGCGCCAAACACCGCCACCGGCCCTAACGCCTGCTGATACTGGCGCAGGTCCGGTCGCGGCAGCGGTTGACGGTCGGCTAAGGCGGTATCAATACGGACGGCGAAGGTATCCCCGCGCTGGATCACGCCAGCAAACATCCGCAGCTGGCCGCTGGTGCGCGCCCGCTCGCCCTGCAGCCGCGCCAGCGGCAGCGCGGTCTCCTGTTCGGCGAGTGCAAAAAACGCTTCCCCCAGCGCGTCCAGCTCATCGGCAATGGCGCAGAGAAAGCGCGCCCGCTGCTGCGGCGTGGTTTGTGAATAAACGGCAAACGCCTGCTGTGCCGCCTCCGCGGCCTGGGCGGCCTCCTCGCGTGAAGCCGGATAAAAGCGATGGCCGGTGGCTTCCCCATCCACCGCCCGCAGGCTCAATAGCGTCGCCTCGCCGCTGGCAACGCGGCGGCCGGCAATAAACTGCCGTCCCGCTATGGTCTGAGATGCATTCATACTGACTCCTGGGTTCAGAGGCCGACGTCCGGCAGGGCTGGACGAGTCGCCAGCGCCTGTTCCACGATCGCCACCACCTGCTGGCGCGTTTCCCCTTCCAGCGCCAGACGCGGCGGACGGGTCACGGCGCTGCCGCGTCCGAGTAGCTCTTCGCACAGCTTGATGCACTGCACCAGATCCGGACGCGCATCGAGATGCAGCAGCGGCATGAACCAGCGGTACAGCGCCATCGCCTCTTCGTAACGCTGTTGGCGGGCGAGACGGAATAACGTTTCCCCTTCGCGCGGGAAGGCGTTGGACATTCCGGAGATCCACCCTTCCGCGCCGACGGCGATACTTTCCACCACCACGTCATCCAGCCCGGCAAACAGCACGAAGCGATCGCCAACGGTGTTACGCAGGTCGATAAAGCGGCGGGTATCGCCGGAGGAGTCTTTAAAGCAGACGATGTTCTCGCAATCGGCCAGGGTGGCGAGAATGTCCGGCGTCACGTCGTTTTTGTATATCGGCGGGTTGTTGTAGACCATGATCGGCAGGTCGGTGGCGGTGGCCACGCTGCGGAAGTGGGCGGCCGTTTCATGCGGTTTTGAGGAGTAGACCAGCGCCGGCATCACCATGATCCCGTCGACGCCGACGCGCTCCGCCTCTTTCGCCATTTTCTGGGCGAAGGCGGTGGTGAACTCGGCCACCCCGGCGATCACCGGAATTTTGCCGCCGGCGGCATCTTTCGCCACTTCGATAATCTGCAATTTTTCATCAGTGCTCAGGGAGGTGTTCTCCCCGACGCTGCCGCACACCACCAGCCCGGAAACGCCATCTTTGACCAGGTTTTTCATCACCGCGTGGGTGGCGTCTAAATCGAGGGAGTAATCGCTACGAAACTGCGTGCTAACCGCCGGGAATACGCCGCTCCAGTGAATCGCTTTATTGCTCATGCTCGGTTCCTTGTCGTCATTTTGTTAAGTCGAGGTGAATGATTGGTGAATATTCACTGACAGATTGACGCGTCGCGGAACCGGCGGCTTGTCGGTTTTCCCTTAATCCGATGACGAAATTAGCACAGTCGACAAAAGTGTGAGCCAGCCGTTATCCCTGCAGCGTCAGGCGAAAATCGCGCGGCGTCGAGCCGGTCATCGCTTTAAACTGGCGGCTGAAGGCGCTGTGATCGGTATAGCCGCACTGCAAGGCGATATCGGTAATCGGCGTATCGCCGGCCAGCAGTTCGGTGGCTTTTTCCAGACGCACTTTGTGGATCATCTGCCGCGGGGTGAGATGAAAGATCCGCTTGCAGTAGCGCTCGATCTGCGCAATCGACATCCCGCTTAGGCCGGTCAACTCTTCCATGGCGATCGGCCGGTGATAGTGGCGCCGGATATGATCGTCGACGATCGCCAGCCGCTGCCACGCCGGATGGCGGGCGTGGGCCTCCTGCAGATCGTGAGAGATCCCGGCCATGCCGATCACCTGACCGCGGACATCGCGCAGCGCCAGCTTCTGCGTCAGGCACCAGCCTCGTTCCCGGCCATTGTAGAGATGCATTTCCAGCTGGTCGCGCAGGGTCACGCCCTCCCGCAATACCCGAAGATCCTGTTCGGTGTACCCCTGCCCCAGCGTGGAAGGAAAGACGTCGGCGGAGGTTTTCCCCAGCAGCGAGGAGACGGTTTTGAAACCGCAGCGGCGGGCCAGCGTCAGGTTCGCCAGCAGATAACGCGCCTCGCGGTCTTTGATAAAAAAGACCACGTTGGGGATGGCATTGAGCAGGGGGGCGATCAGCGCCAGGGCATTGAGCAGCGCCGGCATATTGTCCGGCCGCTGGCGCGCCAGCCCTTCGCAGATCTGGCTCAGCTCATCGACCGCCAGCTCCGGTTGATTAACAGCGCGCGGCGGCGCCGCTTCAGAAACACCGATCATAGGGCTTCCTCATGGTAAGTGACCGAAGGATATTTATTCACTTCCTGTTAACACCTCAAGCGGTAACCGCCGGTTTTGCGATCCTGGATCCGCTTTACGCCTTCCCCTGGTTTATCCACTGGCGCAATCGCCACTTTCGGTTTACCACGCCATTAACCAAATGATTAATAAGAAATAACTATGCAACGTATGCACATCACCCCGGCACGATTATGCCGATTTCGTCATTATCTCTGCCGAAAGTGCTCAAGCCGCCCGCCCCGGGTTGCGCCAGCATGATGAAACATGTTGTTAACTTTCGGAGAGCAGAATGACCGCGCCACGCCCCCCTATTGCGCTGAGAGCCATTGATTCACACACCGGCGGCGAACCCACCCGCCTGATCGTTGACGGCTTCCCCGACCTCGGCGGCGGCAGCATGGCGCAGCGCCGCGACCGTTTCGCCCGTGACTTCGATCGCTGGCGTCAGGCGGTGATTCTCGAACCGCGCGGCAACGATGTGCTGGTCGGCGCGCTGCTGTGCCAGCCAGTCTCGGCGGCGGCCACCGCTGGCGTCATTTTCTTCAACAACGCCGGTTTTCTGAATATGTGCGGCCACGGCACCATCGGGCTTATCGCCTCGCTGGCGTGGCTTGGCCGTATCCAGCCAGGCGTACATCTGATTGAAACCCCGGTCGGCGACGTAAGCGCAACGTTGCACGACGATGGCAGCGTATCGGTGCAAAACGTCCCGGCCCGCCGCTGGAAAAAGCAGGTCCGCGTGGAGACCGCGCTCGGCCCCGTCGTCGGCGATATTGCCTGGGGCGGCAACTGGTTTTTCCTGATCAACGATCACCCGTTCGCCATTACCCCGGAGCACATCCCACAGCTCACCGACTACGCCTGGGCGGTGCGCGAGGGGCTGGAAGCCGCGGGGATCCGCGGCGACGACGGCGGCGTTATCGATCATATCGAGCTGTTCGCCGATGACGATGCCGCCGACAGCCGCAGCTTCGTACTCTGTCCGGGAAAGGCCTGGGATCGTTCGCCGTGCGGCACCGGCACCAGCGCCAAGCTGGCCTGCCTGGCGCAGGATGGCAAACTGCAGCCGGGAGCGATCTGGCGCCAGGCCAGCATCATCGGCAGCCAGTTTACCGCCAGCTACCAGCGCGCCGCCGCAGGCATCATCCCCACGATCCGCGGCGAAGCCTGGGTGTGCGGCGATAATCAGTTGATCCTCAACCCGGACGATCCCTTTTGCTGGGGGATCGCCCCGTGAAGTCGTGCGATGTCATCGTGATCGGCGCCGGGATCATCGGCGCCGCCTGTGCGTGGCAGCTGGCGAAGCGGGGGCAGAGCGTGACGCTTATCGACGACGGTCAGCCCGGCGCGACAGCGGCCGGTATGGGCCATCTGGTGTGCATGGATGACGACCCCGCCGAACTGGCGCTGTCGGCGTGGTCGCTGGCGCGCTGGCGCGCCATCACGCCGCGGATGCCCGACGCTTGCGCCTGGCGCGGCTGCGGCACGCTGTGGCTGGCGGATAGCGAAGAAGAGATGGCCGTCGCGGGCGAAAAACAGCGGCGGCTGGCAGGCTATCAGGTCCACAGCGAGCTGCAGACCCCGCAGCAGATCGCCGGGCGCGAACCGCTGCTGCGCAGCGGGCTGGCCGGCGGGCTATGGGTGCCCGGCGATGGTATCGTCTACGCGCCGAACGTCGCCCGCTGGCTGGTGGCCGATGCCGGAGACCATCTCACCTGCCTGCGCGACAGCGCGCAGGCGATTACCGAACCACAGGTACAGCTCGCCAGCGGTAAACGGCTACAGGCGCGGGCCATCGTGGTGGCCTGCGGACTTGAAGCCAACGCGCTGTTAGCAGAAAACTGGCTGCGGCCGAAAAAAGGCCAACTGGCGATAACCGATCGCTACGGGCCGCGGGTGCATCACCAGCTGGTTGAACTGGGTTACGGCGCCAGCGCCCACGGCGGCGGCACCTCGGTGGCCTTTAACCTGCAGCCGCGGCCCACCGGCCAGCTGCTGATTGGCTCGTCGCGCCAGTTTGATAACCGCGAGCGCCAGCTGGATCTCCCCTTGCTGGGGCAAATGCTCGATCGCGCCCGCCATTTTGTGCCGGCGCTGGCGACGCTGAATATCATCCGCTGCTGGAGCGGCCTGCGCGCCGCCTCACAGGATGGCAATCCGCTGATTGGCCCGCATCCCACGCGCCGCGGTGTATGGCTGGCGCTGGGCCATGAAGGGCTGGGCGTCACCACCGCCCCGGCGACGGCTGAGCTGCTGGCGGCGCAGATCCTCGGCGAACGCTGCCCGCTGGCGCCTGAGGCCTGGCTCCCGACCCGTCTGTATCATCAGGAGGCGATCGCATGAATAACACGTTCAATATCACCGTCGATGGCGAAGCGCTGACGGTGCCGGAAGGGATCAGCGTGGCGGCGGCGCTGGCGTTGACCGGAGATCCCACCACCCGCCAGGCGGTTAACGGCGACCCCCGCGCGCCGTTTTGCGGCATGGGGATTTGCCAGGAGTGCCGGATCACCGTCGACGGCCGGCGGGTGCTGGCCTGCCAGACCCTGTGCCGGGCCGGCATGCAAATAGAAAGGAGCCGCTATGCACACGCTGCGCTGTGACATTTTAATCCTCGGCGCCGGCCCCGCCGGCATGGCGGCCGCGCTCTCTGCCGCCGCCTGCAATAAGCAGGTCATTATTCTCGACGATAACCCCGCACCCGGCGGGCAAATCTGGCGCGCCGGCCCGCAGACGACGCTGCCCGCCCTGGCCCGGCGCTACCGCGACGCCATCGCCGCGTCTGCCGCCATCCGGATGGTGAACGGCGCGCGGCTGATTGCCCGCCCCTCCGCGCGCAGCGCGCTGTTTGAAACCGCCGACGGCGGGGGCGTGGTTGACTGGCAGAAACTGATCCTCTGCTGCGGTGCGCGCGAGCTGTCGCTGCCCTTTCCCGGCTGGACCTTACCCGGCGTGACCGGCGCGGGCGGCCTGCAGGCGCAGATCAAGCAGGGCCTGTCGCTGAAAGGAGAAAAGGTGGTGATTGCCGGCAGCGGCCCGCTGCTGCTGGCGGTGGCGGATACGGTGAATAAGGCCGGAGGCCAGGTAACGAATATCATTGAGCAAGCGGCGCTCCCGGCGCTGCTGCGCTTCGCCAGCGGGCTGTGGCGCTGGCCGCAGAAGCTGCGCCAGTTAGCGACGCTGGCCCCGAAAGGCTATCTTAGCGGCGCCCAGGCGATCCGCGCCCACGGCACAACGCGGCTGGAGGCCGTGACATTGCGCCAGCGCGGCGTCGAGCGGACTATCGCCTGCGATCGGCTGGCCATCGGCTACGGGCTGGTGCCCAATATCGAGACGGGGCTGCTGTTCGGTTGCGCCACGGCGCAGGAGGCGATCCAGGTTAACCGCTGGCAGGAGACCAGCATCGCGGATGTCTACGCCGCCGGGGAGTGCACCGGTTTCGGCGGGAGCGAGCTGGCGCTGGTGGAGGGCGAAATCGCCGGGTATGCCGCCGCCGGTGCCAGCCAGCAGGCCCAGGCGCTATTTGCCCGTCGCGCCCGCTGGCAGCGCTTCGCCGCGGCTATCAACCGCACCTTCCTGCTGGCGGAGTCGTTGAAAAACGCGGCGACGCCGGAGAGCCTGCTGTGTCGTTGCGAAGATGTGCGCTGCGGCGACGTTGCTGCCGCCGACGACTGGCTGCAGGCCAAACTTACCCAGCGCTGCGGAATGGGCGCCTGCCAAGGGCGCACCTGCGCCGCCAGTGCCCGCTGGCTGTATGGCTGGCCGCTGCCGCAGCCGAGAGAGCCGCTGTCCCCCGCCCGCGCGGAAACGCTTATTGCCCTCGCCAGGCTGAGCGCCGAGCCGTAACCGCTACTCTTCTTCATCACCGCGCCCGGCAGGGACGCCAAGCGCAATAAACTCCTCCAGCAGCGAGGTCAGTTGCTGCAGCTTTTCCGTGGTGAACTGAGCCTCCAGCAGACGATAGGTTTCTTCCACCTCCGCCTGGGCGCTTTCGTACAGCGCGGTTCCGGCAGGCGTCAGCGAGACGTATAGCTTGCGCTGATCGTTAACCGGCTTCAGGCGCAGCACCAGTCCATCCCGCTCCATACGCGTCAAAATACCGGTCAGACTGGGGCGCAGGATACAGGCGCGAAAAGCCAGATCGTGAAAGTCCATCGACGGACGTTCGGCGAGGATCCGCACGATCCGCCACTGCTGTTCGGTGAGATTGTGTCGTTTAACGATCGGTCGAAAGTAGGCCATCGCCGCTTCACGCGCCTGCAACAAGGCAATGGTTAATGAATCATGCATAGTTTCCCCTCAACGGCCTCATCTAAAACTTATTAACAAATTAATAATTAGCGTTAATCCTGCCATGTACAACCGGTTTCTGCACCTGAAAAGTACCAGTCTTTCCGTGAAAAATATTCAACTCATTGATTAATAATAAATAAGTTACTGATGTGTAAATATTGTGTTAATCAGATCACAAAACATTCACTTCCAGTTGCTAAACCTCAGCGCAAAGCATAAAAGATGATCATTAATATATTAACGAAATCCCTTTGAACCGAAATCAGTCCCAGAGGAGTGGTGAATGAAAGGTACCATCTTCGCCGTTGCGCTCAATCATCGCAGCCAGCTCGACGCCTGGCGCGAGGCGTTTCAACAGGCCCCCTACAAGACGCCGCCGAAAACCGCGGTCTGGTTTATCAAGCCGCGCAATACCGTGATTGGCGATGGCGAGGCGATCCCCTATCCGCCGGGTGAAACCGTGCAAAGCGGCGCCACCGTGGCGCTGATTGTCGGCAAAACCGCGCGCAAGGTGGCGGAAGAAGAGGCGGCGAACTATATCGCCGGCTACGCGCTGGCTAACGACGTCAGCCTGCCGGAAGAGAGTTTTTATCGCCCGGCGATCAAGGCCAAGTGCCGCGATGGCTTCTGCCCCCTCGGCGCGCTGTCGCCGGTGCGCAACGTCGATAACCTGACCATCATCACCGAAATCAACGGCCGCGAAGCGGACAGCTGGCATACCGGCGATCTGCAGCGTAACGCCGCGCAGCTGCTGAGCGCCTTGAGCGAGTTCGCCACCCTCAATCCCGGCGACGCGATCCTCATCGGTACGCCCCACTCCCGCGTCACGCTGCGCCCCGGCGACCGGGTACGTATCCTCGCCGACGGTTTCCCGACGCTGGAAAACCCGGTTGTCGCAGAAGGAGAGCTGGCATGAAACAGGCACGCATTGAATGGCAGGGACAGGTACGCGACGTGCTGGTCGATGAACGCGACCAGGTGCGCCTGGACGATGGCACGGTATTAAAAGAAGGTGAATTCCGTTGGCTGCCGCCCGCCGACGGCACGCTGTTCGCGCTGGGGCTGAATTACGCCGACCACGCCAGCGAGCTGGAGTTTAAGCCGCCAACCGAGCCGTTGGTGTTCATCAAAGCGCCAAACACCTTTACTGGCCACCAGCAGCAGTCGGTACGCCCGGATAACGTCGAATACATGCACTACGAAGCCGAGCTGGTGGTGGTGATCGGTAAAACCGCCCGCCGCGTCAGCGAAGCCGAGGCCATGGACTATGTCGCCGGCTATACCGTGTGCAACGACTACGCGATCCGCGACTATCTGGAAAACTACTATCGGCCGAACCTGCGGGTGAAAAGCCGCGACACCCTGACGCCGATCGGCCCGTGGATCGTCGGCAAAGAGGCGATCCCGGATCCGCATAATCTGGCGCTGCGCACCTGGGTCAACGGCGAGCTGCGCCAGCAGGGCACCACCGCCGATCTGATCTTCAGCATCCCGTTTCTCATCGCTTACTTAAGCGAATTTATGACCCTGCAACCGGGCGACATGATCGCCACCGGCACGCCGAAGGGGCTGTCCGACGTGGTGCCGGGCGACGAGGTGATCGTTGAAGTCGAGGGCGTGGGCCGCCTGGTCAACCATATCATCAGCCAGCAAGCGTATGAGGAGACACTGTCATGAAAAAAATTAACCATTGGATCAACGGTAAAAACGTTGCCGGCGCAGACTATTTTCATACCACCAACCCGGCCACCGGCGAGGTACTGGCTGAAGTCGCCTCCGGCGGCGAAGCTGAAATCAACCAGGCGGTAGCGGCGGCAAAAGAGGCCTTCCCGAAGTGGGCTAACCTGCCGATGAAAGAGCGCGCCCGCCTGATGCGCCGCCTGGGGGATCTGATCGATCAGAACGTCCCGGAGATCGCGGCGATGGAAACTGCCGATACCGGCCTGCCGATCCACCAGACCAAAAACGTGCTGATCCCGCGGGCGTCACATAACTTCGAATTTTTCGCCGAAGTGTGCCAGCAGATGAACGGCAAAACCTACCCCGTCGACGACAAGATGCTGAACTACACCCTGGTGCAGCCGGTGGGCGTCTGCGCGCTGGTGTCGCCGTGGAACGTGCCGTTTATGACCGCCACCTGGAAGGTGGCGCCGTGCCTGGCCTTAGGCAATACCGCAGTGCTGAAAATGTCCGAGCTGTCGCCGCTGACCGCCGATCGTCTGGGCGAGCTGGCGCTGGAGGCCGGGATCCCGGCTGGCGTGCTCAACGTGGTGCAGGGCTATGGCGCCACCGCCGGCGACGCGCTGGTGCGCCATCATGATGTGCGCGCCGTCTCCTTCACCGGCGGCACCGCCACCGGCCGCAACATCATGAAGAACGCCGGTCTGAAAAAGTACTCTATGGAGCTCGGCGGAAAATCGCCGGTGCTGATTTTTGAAGACGCCGATATTGAGCGCGCGCTCGACGCCGCGCTGTTCACCATCTTCTCGATCAACGGCGAACGCTGCACCGCCGGTTCGCGCATTTTCATTCAGCAGAGTATTTATCCGGAGTTCGTCAAGCGCTTCGCCGAGCGCGCCAACCGCCTGCGCGTGGGCGATCCGACCGATCCGAATACCCAGGTCGGCGCGCTGATTAGCAAGCAGCACTGGGAGAAAGTGTCCGGCTACATTCGCCTCGGCATCGAAGAGGGCGCCACCCTGCTGGCCGGCGGCGCGGATAAGCCGTCCGACCTGCCGGCGCATCTGAAAGCCGGCAACTTCCTGCGCCCGACGGTGCTGGCGGATGTCGACAACCGCATGCGCGTCGCGCAGGAAGAAATTTTTGGCCCGGTCGCCTGCCTGCTGCCGTTCAAAGACGAAGCGGAAGGGCTGCGCCTGGCTAACGATGTGGAATACGGCCTGGCGTCGTATATCTGGACCCAGGACGTCAGCAAAGTGCTGCGTCTGGCGCGCGGTATTGAAGCCGGGATGGTGTTCGTCAACACCCAGAACGTGCGCGACCTGCGTCAGCCGTTCGGCGGCGTGAAGGCCTCCGGCACCGGCCGCGAAGGCGGCGAGTACAGCTTTGAAGTGTTCGCCGAAATGAAAAACGTCTGCATCTCGATGGGCGACCATCCGATCCCGAAATGGGGAGTCTGATATGGGTAAGTTAGCGTTAGCAGCAAAAATCACTCACGTGCCGTCGATGTATCTGTCTGAGTTGCCCGGGAAAAACCACGGCTGCCGCCAGGGCGCTATCGACGGACATAAAGAAATTGGCAAGCGCTGCCGCGAAATGGGCGTCGATACCATCATCGTGTTCGACACCCACTGGCTGGTCAACAGCGCCTACCACATCAACTGCGCCGACCATTTCCAGGGCGTCTACACCAGTAACGAACTGCCGCATTTTATTCGCGACATGACCTACGACTACGACGGCAACCCGGAGCTGGGCCAGCTCATCGCCGACGAGGCGGTGAAGCTCGGGGTACGCGCCAAAGCGCACAATATTCCGAGCCTGAAGCTGGAGTACGGCACCCTGGTGCCGATGCGCTACATGAACAGCGATAAGCACTTCAAGGTGGTGTCTATTTCCGCCTTCTGTACCGTCCACGACTTTGCCGACAGCCGCAGGCTGGGCGAAGCGATCCTCAAAGCCATTGAGAAATATGACGGCACCGTGGCGGTGCTGGCCAGCGGCTCGCTGTCGCACCGCTTTATCGACGATCAACGCGCCGAAGAGGGGATGAACAGCTACACCCGCGAGTTCGATCATCAGATGGATGAGCGGGTGGTGAAGCTGTGGCGCGAGGGCAAATTTAAAGAGTTCTGCACCATGCTGCCGGAGTACGCCGATTACTGCTACGGCGAAGGCAACATGCACGACACGGTGATGCTGCTCGGCCTGCTGGGCTGGGATAAATATGACGGCAAGGTGGAGTTTATCACCGAGCTGTTCGCTAGCTCCGGTACCGGCCAGGTTAACGCCGTGTTCCCGCTGCCGGCGCAGGCGTAAGGGGGCCCCATGCCGCATTTTATCGCCGAATGTACCGACAACATCCGCGAGCAGGCCGATCTGCCCGGACTGTTCGCCAAAGTCAACGAGGCGCTGGCCGCCACCGGCATCTTTCCGATCGGCGGGATCCGCAGCCGTGCCCACTGGCTCGATACCTGGCAGATGGCCGACGGCAAGCAGGATTACGCCTTTGTCCATATGACGTTGAAGATCGGCTCCGGGCGCAGCCTGGAGAGCCGTCAGGACGTGGGAGATATGCTGTTCGCGCTGATCAAATCCCATTTCGCGGCGCTGATGGAGAGTCGCTACCTGGCGCTGTCGTTCGCCATGGAAGAGCTCGACCCGACGCTGAACTACAAACAGAACAACGTGCACGCGTTATTTAAATAATGTGCAAATTGCCCGGTGGCGCTGCGCTTACCGGGCCTACAACGGCCATGAATTTGTAGGCCGGATAAGCGAAGCGCCGTCCGGCAATACAATGCCACAGGAATCTCTATGCTCGATAAACAGACCCGAACCCTGATTGCCCAGCGGCTGAATCAGGCCGAAAAACAGCGTGAACAGATCCGCGCGATCTCGCTGGATTATCCGTCGATCACCATTGAGGACGCATACGCCGTCCAGCGCGAGTGGGTCGAGATGAAGATCGCCGAAGGCCGCGTACTCAAAGGCCACAAGATCGGCCTGACCTCAAAAGCCATGCAGGCCAGCTCGCAGATCAGCGAGCCGGACTACGGCGCGCTGCTTGACGATATGTTCTTCCACGACGGCAGCGATATCCCCACCGACCGCTTTATCGTGCCGCGTATCGAAGTCGAGCTGGCCTTCGTGCTGGCCAAACCGCTGCGCGGCCCGAACTGCACGCTGTTTGATGTCTACAACGCCACCGACTTCGTTATTCCGGCGCTGGAGCTTATCGACGCCCGCTGCCACAACATCGATCCGGAAACCCAGCGCCCGCGCAAAGTGTTCGACACCATTTCCGATAACGCCGCCAACGCCGGGGTGATCCTCGGCGGCCGCCCGATTAAACCCGACGAGCTGGATCTGCGCTGGATCTCCGCCCTGCTGTACCGCAACGGCGTGATTGAGGAGACCGGCGTCGCCGCCGGGGTGCTCAATCACCCGGCCAACGGTGTGGCCTGGCTGGCCAACAAGCTGGCGCCGTACGATGTTCAGCTCGAAGCCGGGCAGATTATTCTCGGCGGCTCCTTTACCCGTCCGGTACCGGCACGCAAGGGCGATACCTTCCATGTCGACTACGGCAATATGGGCGCCATCAGCTGCCGCTTTGTCTGAGGAGAGCAACATGAACAATGCTTTTAAAGCGGCGCTCAAGGCCGGGCGTCCGCAAATCGGCCTGTGGCTTGGGCTGTGCAGTAGCTACAGCGCCGAACTGCTGGCCGGCGCCGGCTTCGACTGGCTGCTGATCGACGGCGAACATGCGCCCAACAATGTACAAACGGTGCTGACCCAGCTTCAGGCCATCGCGCCCTACCCTAGCCAGCCGGTGGTCCGCCCATCGTGGAACGACCCGGTGCAGATCAAACAGCTATTGGATATCGGCGCGCAAACCCTGCTGGTGCCGATGGTGCAGAATGCCGAAGAGGCGCGGCTGGCGGTCAGAGCCACCCGCTACCCGCCCGCCGGCATGCGCGGCGTCGGCAGCGCGCTGGCCCGCGCCTCACGCTGGAACCGCGTGCCGGATTATCTCCACCAGGCCAACGACGCCATGTGCGTCCTGGTACAGATTGAGACCCGTGAAGCGCTGAAAAATCTGCCGCAGATCCTCGATGTCGACGGGGTGGACGGGGTGTTTATCGGCCCGGCGGACCTCAGCGCCGATATGGGTCACGGCGGCAATCCGCAGCACCCGGAAGTACAGGCCGCCATTGAAGATGCCATCCAGCAAATCCGTCAGGCCGGCAAGGCGCCGGGGATCCTGATGGCCAATGAACAGCTGGCGAAGCGCTATCTCGAACTGGGCGCGCTGTTCGTCGCCGTCGGCGTCGATACCACCCTGCTGGCCCGCGGCGCAGAAGCGCTGGCGGCCCGGTTTACCCACACCGCAACGACCACAACCGATAACAATAAATCCGTCTATTGAACGGATAATGTGGAGCGCAACATGACTACCTCTACCCTGCAACACAATGATAATAAAGCCGTTGAAGTAGAAAACCGGGTGATCAAAAAGCTGTTCCGCCGCCTGATCACCTTCCTGTTCGTTCTCTTTGTTTTCTCATTTTTGGACCGCATTAATATCGGCTTCGCCGGCCTGACGATGGGCAAAGACCTCGGTCTGACCTCCACCATGTTCGGCCTGGCGGCGACGTTGTTCTACGTCACCTACGTGCTGTGCGGGATCCCCAGCAATATCATGCTGGCGAAAGTTGGCGCGCGCCGTTGGATCGCCGGGATCATGGTGGTCTGGGGGATCGCCTCGACCTGTACCATGTTCGCCACCAGCCCGCATACGCTGTACATCCTGCGCATGCTGGTCGGCATCGCCGAGGCTGGTTTCCTACCAGGGATCCTCGTCTATCTGACCTGGTGGTTCCCGGCCTACCATCGTGCCCGCGCCAACGCCCTGTTTATGATCGCCATGCCGGTGACCATGATGCTCGGCTCGATACTTTCCGGCTATATTCTGGCGCTCGACGGCCTGTGGAACCTGAAGGGCTGGCAGTGGCTGTTTCTGCTGGAAGGCCTGCCATCGGTGGTGCTTGGCGTCGTCACCTGGTTCTTCCTCAACGACACGCCGGATAAAGCCAACTGGCTGGATAACGAAGAGAAACAGGCGCTGAAGGCGATGATCGCTCGCGAACGGGAACATGCGGCGATCGTCCCGGCTTCGCCGCGTTCCACGCTGCGCGAAGTCCTGACGCCAGCGGTGCTGATGTATACCCTGGCCTACTTCTGCCTGACCAATACCCTCAGCGCCATTAATATCTGGACGCCGCAGATCCTGCAAAGCTTCAACACCGGCAGTAGCAACATCATGATTGGCCTGCTGGCGGCGATCCCGCAGTTCTGCACCATTTTCGGCATGATCTGGTGGAGTCGCCGCTCCGACCGGCGCAAAGAGCGCAAGATGCATACCATCCTGCCCTACCTGTTCGCCGCGGCGGGTTGGCTGCTGGCTTCGGCAACGCACCACAGCCTGATCCAGCTGATCGGCATTATTATGGCTTCGGTGGGATCCTTTACCGCGATGGCCATTTTCTGGACCACCCCGGATCGGGTGATCAGCCTGCAGTCGCGCGCGGTGGCGCTGGCGGTGATCAACGCCATCGGCAACGTCGGCTCTGCCGTCAGCCCGCTGTTGATCGGCATTTTACGCGATACCACCGGCAGCTTTAGCTCCGGGCTGTGGTTTGTCGCCGGGCTGCTGATCGTCGGCGCGCTGGTGCTCACCCGCATTCCAATGAGCCAGCGTGAGGACGCCGCCGCCGCGCCGGGCTTAGCGGCGCAAAAAGGCCACTAAGGAGCGGGTATGTGTCAGCATTCCATCGCCAACATCGACATCAATAAAGATTACGACGAGAGCCTGGGTACCGAAGAGGTGCACTATCAGTCGTTTGCCCGTATGGCGGCCTTTTTTGGCCGCGACATGCAGGCGCATCGCCACGACCGCTATTTTCAGATGCACTTTCTTGATACCGGGCAGATTGAGCTGCAGCTTGATGACCATCGCTACTCGGTGCAGGCGCCGCTGTTTGTGATAACGCCGCCTTCGGTGCCGCACGCCTTTATTACCGAGTCCGATAGCGATGGTCACGTGTTGACGGTGCACGAAGAACTCATCTGGCCGCTGCTGGAGGTGCTTTATCCCGGCACGCGGGAGACCTTCGGCCTGCCGGGGATCTGCCTGTCGCTGGCGGATAAACCCGACGAGCTGGCGGCGCTGGCGCACTACTGGCAGCTGATTCGCCGGGAATCTACCGCCCAGTTGCCGGGGCGCGAGCATACCCTGGCGCTGCTGGCGCAGGCGGTCTTTACCCTGCTATTGCGTAACGCAAAGCTCGACGATCACGCTGCCAGCGGCATGCGCGGCGAGCTGAAGCTATTCCAGCGCTTTAACCAGATGATCGACAGCCACTACCATCAGCACTGGACGGTACCGGATTACGCCAGGGAGCTGCACCTGACCGAATCACGGCTGACCGATATCTGTCGCCGCTTTGCCAACCGTTCACCGAAGCGGCTGATATTCGACCGCCAGCTACGCGAGGCGAAGCGGCTGCTGCTGTTTTCCGATAGCGCGGTTAATGAGATAGCCTGGCAGCTGGGGTTTAAAGATCCCGCTTATTTTGCGCGCTTTTTTAGCCGCCAGGTCGGCTGCTCGCCCAGCAGCTACCGGGCGCAAAAAGTACCGGTATCGTAAGTCCCCGCTGGCGCTGCGCCTGCCGGACGATGGCCCACAGGTCGGGTCAGCGCCGCGCCAGCCGGCAAAAGCTGCAGAGATCACAAAATTCACTCCCGCCTGAAAAGTACCCGTCGTTGTCGCAAACGTCCCTTCACGACAAGCGCAATAACCGCTTCAATTAAACAACAAAAACAAAACATATATTTAACATTATTTTCCGATAAATACTGAAGAGGCCCCTATGAAACCTGAAGATTTCCGCGCCGACGCGAAACGCCCGTTAACTGGCGAAGAATATTTAAAAAGCCTGCAGGATGGCCGCGAAATTTATATCTACGGCGAGCGCGTGAAGGATGTCACCACCCACCCGGCCTTCCGTAACGCCGCGGCTTCTGTCGCGCAACTGTACGATGCGCTGCACAAACCGGAGATGCAGGATTCCCTGTGCTGGGGCACCGATACCGGCAGCGGCGGCTACACCCATAAATTCTTCCGCGTGGCGAAAAGCGCCGACGATCTGCGCCAGCAGCGCGACGCCATCGCCGAGTGGTCACGCTTAAGCTACGGCTGGATGGGCCGCACCCCGGACTACAAAGCCGCCTTCGGCTGCGCGCTGGGCGCCAACCCGGCGTTTTACGGCCAGTTCGAGCAGAACGCCCGCAACTGGTACACCCGCATTCAGGAAACCGGCCTGTACTTTAACCATGCGATCGTCAACCCGCCGATCGACCGCCACAAGCCGGCTGATGAAGTGAAGGATGTCTACATCAAGCTGGAAAAAGAGACCGATGCCGGGATCATCGTCAGCGGCGCGAAAGTAGTCGCCACCAACTCGGCGCTGACCCACTACAACATGATCGGCTTCGGCTCCGCACAGGTGATGGGCGAGAACCCGGACTTCGCGCTGATGTTCGTCGCACCGATGGATGCCGAAGGGGTGAAGCTTATCTCCCGCGCCTCCTATGAGATGGTCGCCGGCGCGACCGGGTCCCCGTACGACTATCCGCTCTCCAGCCGTTTCGACGAGAACGACGCGATTTTGGTCATGGATAAAGTGCTGATCCCCTGGGAGAACGTGCTGATTTACCGCGACTTTGACCGCTGCCGTCGCTGGACCATGGAGGGCGGTTTCGCCCGCATGTATCCGCTGCAGGCCTGCGTGCGCCTGGCGGTGAAACTGGACTTTATCACCGCCCTGCTGAAGCGTTCTCTGGAATGTACCGGTACCCTCGAATTCCGCGGTGTGCAGGCCGACCTTGGCGAAGTTGTGGCGTGGCGCAACATGTTCTGGGCGTTAAGCGATTCCATGTGCTCGGAAGCGACGCCGTGGGTCAACGGCGCATGGCTGCCGGATCACGCCGCGCTGCAGACCTATCGCGTGATGGCCCCGATGGCCTACGCCAAGATCAAAAACATCATCGAGCGCAACGTCACCAGCGGCCTGATTTATCTGCCGTCCAGCGCCCGCGATCTGAACAACCCGCAGATCGACCAGTATCTGGCGAAGTACGTGCGCGGCTCCAACGGTATGGATCACGTTGAACGTATCAAGATCCTCAAACTGATGTGGGACGCCATCGGCAGCGAATTCGGCGGCCGCCACGAGCTGTATGAAATCAACTACTCCGGTAGCCAGGATGAGATTCGCCTGCAGTGTCTGCGCCAGGCGCAGAGCTCCGGCAATATGGACAAGATGATGGCGATGGTCGACCGCTGCCTTTCCGAGTACGACCAGAACGGCTGGACGGTGCCGCATCTGCACAATAACGCTGATATCAACATGTTGGATAAGCTGCTGAAGTAATTCGCAGCGGGAGGTCATAATGCAATTAGATGAACAACGCCTGCGTTTTCGCGATGCCATGGCCAGCCTGTCGGCGGCGGTGAATGTGGTCACTACCGCAGGCGAAGCCGGCCGCTGCGGGATTACCGCCACGGCGGTGTGCTCGGTGACGGATACGCCGCCATCGGTGATGGTGTGTATCAACGCCAACAGCGCGATGAACCCGGCGTTTCAGGGCAACGGCAAGTTGTGCATCAACGTGCTGAACCACGAACAGGAAATCATGGCCCGTCATTTCGCCGGGATGACCGGGGTGACGATGGAAGAGCGGTTTGCCCTCAGCGGCTGGCAGCACGGCGCGCTCGGGCAGCCGGTGCTGAAGGGCTCGCTGGCCAGTCTCGAAGGCGAGATTAGCCAGGTGCAAACCATCGGTACCCACCTGGTATATCTGGTGGAGATCCGCAATATTACCCTGAGCCCGCAAGGCCACGGCCTGATTTACTTTAAACGCCGTTTCCACCCGGTGATGATGGACATGGAAGTCGCGGTGTAATGGCCTCGCCTGCTCCTCCCCGGTTGGGGAGGAGCGTTAACCAAAAGAGTCGCAGGCCACAATCTCCTGTGATCACAATCACATAATCCAGCCCTGTTCACTTCGTAGCCAACCGCTTACCCCCTCCAGTAACCGCTTAACCCCCTATACAACCACTCACCGATTTACCCAACTTTACGCGCGCGTCGTTCTGGCAAGATCGAAGCCAGCCTAGCTAATCAATACCTCCATTAACCCTTACTTAAAACCAGACGGCTTCGGCCAATTATTCATCTAATTAACGCCAGGTTTTACTATGGATACCAAAAAACTACTCAAGCACATACCCTGGGTGATTCTCGGAATCATCGGGGCATTTTGCCTCTCAGTCGTCGCCCTGCGCCGCGGTGAGCACGTCAGTGCCCTGTGGATCGTCGTGGCGTCGGTTTCCGTGTACCTCGTCGCCTACCGGTATTACAGCCTGTATATCGCGCAGAAGGTGATGAAGCTTGACCCGACGCGCTCGACGCCGGCGGTCATTAATAACGATGGCCTGAACTATGTGCCGACCAACCGCTACGTGCTGTTTGGCCACCACTTCGCCGCCATTGCCGGCGCCGGCCCGCTGGTGGGCCCGGTGCTTGCCGCGCAGATGGGCTATCTGCCTGGCACCCTCTGGCTGCTGGCCGGCGTGGTGCTGGCGGGGGCAGTACAGGACTTTATGGTGCTGTTTATCTCCTCGCGGCGTAACGGCGCCTCGCTGGGCGAGATGATCAAGCAGGAGATGGGGCCGGTTCCGGGCTCTATCGCCCTGTTCGGCTGCTTCCTGATTATGATCATCATCCTCGCGGTGCTGGCGCTGATCGTAGTGAAAGCGCTGGCGGAGAGCCCGTGGGGCGTCTTTACCGTCTGCTCGACGGTGCCCATCGCGCTGTTCATGGGTATCTACATGCGCTTCCTGCGCCCTGGCCGCGTGGGTGAAGTGTCGGTTATCGGTATCGTGCTGCTGGTGGCCTCCATCTGGTTCGGCGGCATTATTGCTCACGACCCCTACTGGGGCCCGGCGCTGACCTTTAAAGACACCACTATCACCTTTACCCTGATTGGCTACGCGTTTATCTCCGCCCTGCTGCCGGTATGGCTGATTCTGGCGCCGCGTGACTACCTGGCCACTTTCCTGAAAATCGGCGTTATCGTCGGCCTGGCGCTGGGGATCGTTATCCTCAACCCGGACCTGAAAATGCCGGCAGTGACCCAGTACATTGATGGCACCGGCCCGCTGTGGAAAGGCGCCCTGTTCCCGTTCCTGTTTATCACTATCGCCTGCGGCGCGGTCTCCGGCTTCCACGCGCTGATCGCCTCCGGCACCACGCCGAAGCTGCTGGCCAACGAAACCGATGCCCGCTTTATCGGCTATGGCGCGATGCTGATGGAATCTTTCGTGGCCATCATGGCGCTGGTCGCGGCATCGATTATCGAACCGGGACTCTACTTCGCGATGAACACCCCGCCGGCGGGCCTGGGCATCGTCATGCCGAACCTGCACGAAATGGGCGGTGAAAACGCGGCGATGATCGCCGCGCAGCTGAAAGAAGTGACCGTCCACGCGGCGGCGACCGTCAGCTCCTGGGGCTTCGTGATTTCACCTGAGCAGATCCTGCAGACGGCGAAAGATATCGGCGAACCTTCGGTACTGAACCGCGCCGGCGGCGCGCCGACGCTGGCCGTCGGTATCGCCCACGTGTTCCATAAAATCATCCCGATGGCGGATATGGGCTTCTGGTACCACTTTGGTATCCTGTTTGAAGCGCTGTTTATCCTCACCGCGCTGGATGCCGGTACCCGCGCAGGCCGCTTTATGCTGCAGGATCTGCTGGGTAACTTCGTGCCGTTCCTGAAAAAAACCGACTCGCTGGTCGCCGGGATTATCGGTACCGCGGGCTGCGTCGGGCTGTGGGGCTACCTGCTGTATCAGGGCGTGGTCGACCCGCTGGGCGGCGTGAAGAGCCTGTGGCCGCTGTTCGGTATTTCTAACCAGATGCTGGCCGCCGTGGCGCTGGTGCTTGGCACCGTGGTGCTGGTCAAAATGCAGCGCACCAAATATATCTGGGTCACCGTTATCCCGGCAGCGTGGCTGCTGCTGTGCACCACCTGGGCGCTGGGCCTGAAGCTGTTCAGCACCAACCCGCAGATGGAAGGCTTCTTCTTTATGGCTCAGCAGTATAAAGAGAAGATTGCTGCCGGCGGCGAGCTGACCGCGCAGCAGATTGCCAACATGAATCATATCGTGGTCAACAACTACACCAACGCCGGGCTGAGTATCCTGTTCCTGGTGGTGGTGTACAGCATCATCTTCTACGGCATCAAAACCTGGCTCAACGTGCGCAACAATAAGGTGCGCACCGACAAAGAGACCCCGTACGTGCCGGTACCGGAAGGCGGTGTGAAGACCTCGTCACATCATTAACTCTGATGCCGGATAGCGCTACGTTTATCCGGCCTACAAACAAGCGCATTAACGTAGGCCGGATAAGGCGCGAGTCGCCATCCGGCTTTATTCGTTATCTGGAACTTACAATGTTTGGTAACTTAGGTCAGGCTAAAAAATATCTCGGTCAGGCGGCGAAAATGCTGATTGGCATTCCGGATTACGACAACTACGTCGCCCATATGCAAACCAACCATCCGGATCAGCCGTACATGACTTATGAAGAATTCTTCCGCGAACGCCAGCAGGCCCGCTACGGCGGCGACGGCAAAGGCGGCGTACGCTGCTGTTAATGGAGGCAATAATGGCACCGATTGCAGTCACCCTACTCACCGGTTTTCTCGGCGCAGGAAAAACCACCCTCCTGCGCCATATCCTGAATGAGCAGCACGGTTTCAAAATCGCCGTGATTGAAAATGAATTTGGCGAAGTCTCCGTTGACGATCAGCTGATCGGCGACCGCGCCACGCAGATCAAAACCCTGACCAACGGCTGCATCTGCTGTACGCGCTCCAACGAACTGGAAGACGCCCTGCTCGATCTCCTCGACAGCCGCGATCGCGGCGAAATCGAGTTTGACCGGCTGGTGATTGAGTGCACCGGCATGGCCGACCCGGGGCCGATTATCCAAACCTTTTTCTCCCATGAGGTGCTTTGCGAGCGCTATCTGCTGGATGGCGTGATCGCCCTGGTGGATGCGGTCCATGCCGACCAGCAGATGGATCAGTTCACCATCGCCCAGTCGCAGGTGGGCTACGCGGACCGCATTTTGCTGACCAAAACTGATGTAGCCGGCGATACCGAAAAGCTGCGCGAACGCCTGGCGCGCATCAATGCCCGGGCGCCGATTTATACCGTCATTCATGGCGATATCGATCTAAGCCAGCTGTTTAACACCAGCGGCTTTATGCTGGAAGAGAAGGTCGTTAACAGCACACCGCGTTTCCACTTTATGGCCGAGAAGCAAAACGACGTGTCATCAATCGTGGTTGAGATGGATTACCCGGTGGATATCAGCGAGGTATCACGGGTAATGGAAAACCTGCTGCTCTCCTTCGCCGATCAATTGATGCGCTATAAAGGGATGCTGTGGATCGACGGCGAGCCGAATCGGCTGCTGTTCCAGGGCGTGCAGCGCCTCTACAGCGCCGACTGGGATCGCCCGTGGGGCGATGAAACGCCGCACAGCACGCTGGTGTTTATCGGCATTCAGTTGCCGGAAGAGGAAATTCGCGCGGCGTTTGCCGGGTTACGACGCTAACCTACCCGCCTGCGCGCTAAGGCGCAGGCCCCCTTCTCTCACCGCACATCGTCAAAGACAGGAACAAAACGTCGTCATCGCGTCGAAAAATGTAAATCAACGTTTTTATAAGTAACAGTAGAAACATTTTTGGAAATAATAAGAAACTAAATGAATAGGATCCTTAATAATTAATGCCCGCCCTGTTCAGTTTCTGTTTAGCTCACCCATTAAACCTCTGCTAAACAGACCAAATTTCATGATTGACCTCGCCGTAACCCAACGTCTTTACAACATTATCAAAACACACCGCTGACAAAACCAGCATAAAAAATCGACGTAAGTCACATTTGCAGAGGTAAACATCGATTGTTAAGGTGCCCTCAGACAAATTTAATGACGAGGAGCAAACCATGAAAAAGCTTAACATCCTTATTGTTGCTGCCCTGACTGCGGTCTCTGGTTCCGCCATGGCAATGGGGTTTACCGTTGAACAAGGTAAGAATTTTACCAACCTGAATATGGAAATGGGTAAATCCTCTTCCGGCCTGTATGCCGAAAGCCACTGGCTGAAGAATACCGATGACGGTAGCCAGACCGGCGGCGTTGGCGCGGGTTACAATCTGGAAGTGGGCCCGGTGATGCTCAACGCTGGCGCGAAAGCTATCTATCTGGGACCGAAAAAAGGCGATAACGGCGTCGCGTTTCCGGTCGGCGGCGGGGTGAACGTGGCCCTGACCGACAGCATCCACGTATTTGGCGAAGGGTATGTCGCGCCCGACGGCCTGAACAACAGCGTGAAAAACTATGTTGAAGCGAACGGCGGCGTGAGCTGGTCCCCGGTTGGTCCATTGACCCTGAAGGTGGGTTACCGTCACGTGAGCGTTGACGGCAAAGAGGGCCGCCCAAACCACACCCTGATTGACGGCGCCTACGTAGGCGGCGGGGTTACCTTCTGATGAAATCACGTCTCGCCGCGCTCTCTGCGCTGAGCCTGGCGTTGCTGCTGACCGGCTGCACTCAGTATACCTGGGTGAAGCCGGGTTTAAGCGATGCCGAGATGCATAAAAAGCTCACCGAATGTGAAGCGCAGGCCCTGGTCGATCTCCCGCCGGATAACGTGGTGACCGGGTCCAGTTCAGAAAAAACGGACAAAAAGCAAAAGAAACAGGATGTTGAAACAAGTTATACGGTAGAAGACGCGAATGAATATCAGCGGGAGACCTTAGTCGACAGCTGTATGTTCAAAAGCGGCTGGGATAAAGTCGAAGTGCAATAAATCTATTATAAAAAAACCTGCCGGATGGCAGGTTTTTTTATGACCGGCCTAGCGGCGCACCACCACCAGCTTCTGGTTCACGAACTCTTTGATCCCGAGATCTGAGAGCTCCCGGCCATAACCGGAACGCTTCACGCCGCCAAACGGCAGTTCGGGCGCGGTATCGGTCAGCCAGTTGATATAGACCATCCCGGTTTCAATGGCGGATGCTATCCGTTTGGCGCGTTCGATGTCCTGACTGAACACCGCGCCGCCCAGGCCATAGTGAGAATCATTGGCAAGCGCAATCGCCTCCTCATCGTTTTTCACCACGTAGATCTGCGCCACCGGGCCAAAGAACTCTTCGAAGTACGCCGGGTTGTCACGGGTGATACCGGTCAGGATAGTGGGTTCAAAGAAGTTGCCTTCCCGCGCCACCGCTTTGCCGCCCAGATGCAGCGTGGCGCCGTTTTTGACCGCCTCGTCCACCTGCTTGCTCAAGGTTTCCAGCGCATCTTTAGAGGAGAGTGGCCCCAGCGTGGTGCCTTCATCCAGCGGATCGCCTATTTTTACCTGGCGAAACGCCTCGCTAAATTTCGTCAGAAACGACTCAGCGATGCTCTCATGCAGAATAAACCGCTTGGCGGCAGTACACACCTGGCCGGCGTTATTCAGCCGCGCCTGGACGCCGATTTTCACCGCGCGATCGAGGTCGGCATCGTCGAGCACCACAAACACATCGTTGCCGCCCAGTTCCAGGGTCGATTTCTTAATATGCTTCGCCGCCTGCGCCGCCACCACGCTGCCAGCTTTTTCCGACCCGGTCAGCGCCGCCCCCTGCACACGGTCGTCGGCGATAATCTTCGCCACCTGATCCTGAGAGATAAACAGATTGGTCCACGCCCCTTCCGGTGCGCCGGCCTCGCGCACCAGATGAGCAAAGGTCTCCGCGCAGTGCGGCACGATGCTGGCGTGTTTGGCGATAACCGGGTTCCCGGCCGCCAGGTTTGGCGCCAGGACGCGCATCAGCTGGTAATAGGGGAAGTTCCACGGCTCTACCGCCAGTAAGACGCCGATGGGGTGGTGCTCAACCCAGGCTTCACCCAGTTCGGAGGGATACTTCACCGGCGCCAGGAACGATTTGGCGTTATCGGCGTAATAGCGGGCGATTTGCGCGCACAGTTTCACTTCGCCGCGGCTCTGCTTAATGAGTTTCCCCATCTCCTGGCTGGCGATTTTCGCCAGATCTTCCACCCGGCTGTCGATCAGATCCGCCAGCTTATGCAGCACCGCCAGGCGCGGTTCGATATCCCCTTTCGCCCAGGCAGAATGATAGAGCGCATCCGCCTGCCGCAGCGCCGCCTCCACGTCCGCATCGCTGTGCGCCGGGTACGTTTTAATAAGCTGATTGTTCGCAGGATTCACCGTCTGATAGGCCATATCGCATGTCTCCTTGTTATCGCTATAAAGGCAGTCAAAAATGCCGTTAAGGATATTAAGGGTAGTCGAGATGGCTGGCGATGCGGGTAAAGTTAGGTATATCCGGAATATTCCATAACGGTGGTTAACCGGGGCGACCGTCATGCCGCCCCGGCGTTATCAATGCGCCAGCGCGGCGACCTCATCGGCGGTCAGGCCGGTGATTTTCACCACCGTCTCGCGGGCAATGCCGTCGGCCAGCATCCTCTGGGCAATGCGCAGCGCCTCGGCATGCTGTCCCTCCTGCCGGCCTTCCCGTTTGCCTTTTCTGCGGCCCACTTCCTGTATTCGTTCGGCGATGGTCATCAATCTCTCCCTGTGCTGAGGAACCCGTTGTGCCACTTTGTGGATAAACCGGCCAAAGCGGCGCGCGTTGCCAGTGTGCAGCAGATAATTAAACAGCGTTTTTATCTGCCTGTCATTAGCGTCACCGCTAAGTAAAATCGTCGTCAGTTGCTCAACAATCCCCATTAAATCGCGCTGGCGAATATGCTTCTGTATCAGCTCGAGTAATGCCACGCGCCGGTGACGAACGATCTCATCGTCGGGGATCACCGTGATATCCACCAGCGGAAAGGGCGAGGCATAAAGCTCCCACGCCAGCGGTGGATCGGCAAAGCAGTCCAGCCAGTTGAGCGACCACGGGTATGGCGTGGTCGCTCCGTGATAGAACAGCATCGGCACCACCAGCGGCAGTCTGGTATGACCGCTATCCAGATGGCGCTGCATCGCGGCGATGGCGTAGCGCATCAGGCGGAAGGCCATCTGCGCATCCGGCGAGCTCTGATGTTCGATAACCACATAAATGTAGCCCTCGCCAGACGCGGTTTTGAGTGACCACAGCACATCGGAGTACCAGGCCCGCAGGCTCTCCTCGATAAAGCTTGCCGACTCCAGCTGTAAGGTATCGAGGTCGCAGCGCTGACGCAGCGCAGGCGGTAGATGGATCGCCAGGAAATCACGGGCGATGTCGGCCTGAGTGAGAAACTGTTTAAACACCGCATCATGCGGCGTCGAGGTGGTGCCCTTTGCCATCGGCTCATCCCTGCCTGCTTATCCTGCAGGGACTCTACCTCCCATGAATGTCTCTGGCACCCCGGAAACCGGGATTTTACATTCCGCGACGAAAACATATTTCCCCGGACTGCAAGCGCGACATCCTTTTTCGACGCGGTACGCAAATCCCGGCGGGCGACAGCCTCGGCGCAGCATGTTATAAACGATTTATCCCCTCAGCAAAGGTCGATGCGGTGAACCATACCCGAGATATTCCCCAAACCTTCTGGCGAGACGATCGCCTGCCGTGGCTGGAGCTGCGCAGCACCTGGCGCAGCCGTCAGGCCTATAAGCGCCACAGCCACCCGCAGCTCTCGGTGGGGGCGATTATCGACGGTGAAACGCGCTGCCTGTGCAATGGACAGGAATATCTCCTGCAGCCCGGGGATCTGATCGTGATCCCGCCGCACGCGCCGCATAGCTGTAATCCGCTGCGTGACCAGCCGCGCAGCTATCATATGCTGTACCTGGAGGCGGCATGGTGCCATGCGCAGCGTCCGGATATTCCCCCTACCGTCAGCATGGCTTCGCCGCAGCCGCTGCTGCGCGACAGCCCTCTCTTTGCCTGCTTCCAGCAGATTGTCGCCCTGATGAGCCGCGGCTGCATTGAGCAACTGCCCGCCCGGGTGGCGCAGCTCCTGCACGCGCTGCCGCTGTGCGCCGCCGCGCCGCAGGCGCCACATCACGTCAGCGCCCTGCTGTTTCAGCGCCTGGCGACAGATCTGCCGGCGCCGCCATCTCTGGATAAACTGGCCCACGATAGCGCGCTACGTAAAGAGACCGTTATCCGCGCTGTGAAACAGGATACCGGCCTGACGCCCGCCAGTTTGATCAATATGGCGCGCATTGAATATGCGAAAACGCGCTTACGCGCCGGGGACCCTATCGCCGACGTCGGCTATCAGGCCGGCTTTGCCGATCAGAGCCATTTCCATAAAACCTTCGTCAGCTATACCGCCGCCACGCCGCGGCAGTATGCGCACAGCAGATCAATTTCCGACAATAAGTAATTTTCCACCTGGCGTAGGGTGGCCTCAGCACCATTATCGAGGCCACTATGCATACCTTATCGACTCTCTTCCCCGCCGCCTTCCCGGCGTTAGCCCTGTCCCACTTTGTCGCCCTGCTCAGCCCGGGCCCCGATTTTTTTCTGCTGGTCGGTTACGCTGTACGCTACCGGATCCGCGGCAGCCTCGGACTGTGTCTCGGCATCGCCGCCGGCAATGCGCTGTATATTGTTCTGGCCATCGTTGGCTGGGGACTTCTGCGCCAGGCGCCGCTGCTGTTTTTACTCATCGAGCTGTTGGGCGCGGGCTACTTACTGTGGATTGGCAGCCTGCTGATTCGCAGCCGTCCCGCGGCGCTGGCGGTGGAGAGCGTTCGCACATCGCGTCCGGGGTTCGGCAAGCAGCTACTGCTGGGGCTGGGGTCATCGCTGCTCAACCCGAAGAATGCGCTGTTTTATCTGGCGCTGATGACCTCCCTGCTGGGGCCGGCGGTCACCCTGCTGCAGCAAACGGTGAGCGGGCTGTGGATGGTCAGCGTGGTGTTCTTCTGGGATTTACTGCTGGTGAGCGCGATTGCGCTGCCGCAGGTACAGCGCCGCCTGAGCGCCATCGTCTGGCGGGTCGAGCGGGCTGCGGGGGCGATCCTGATGATGTTCGGTCTGTGGATTATCTGGCGATTTTTGCACGACCTCGCCGTCAGGTTATATGCTTAAGTTTATGGAAAAACTCGCTGAACTGAAACGCGCCAAACTGCTGGCGCTGTCGCTGCTGCTGATCGCCGCCGCGCTATTTATTACCACCCTGCTGCTGCCGCCGACGCCGTGGGTCAGCGCGCTGAAGGCCATTTCCGAAGCGGCGATGGTCGGGGCGCTGGCCGACTGGTTTGCGGTGGTGGCCCTGTTTCGCCGTATTCCGCTGCCCTTTGTCGCCCGCCATACCGCGATTATCCCGCGCAACAAAGATCGCATCGCCGACAACCTCGGCCGCTTCGTTGAGGAGAAGTTCCTCGATACCCCGTCGCTGGTGGCGCTGATCCGCCGCTATCAACCAGCGCTGATGCTCGGCAACTGGTTCAGCCAGCCTGAGAACGCCCGGCGGGTTGGCCAACACCTGCTGCAGGTGATGAGCGGTTTTCTCGAACTGACCGATGACGCCCGCATTCAGCGCCTGCTGCGGCGCGCGGTGCATAAGGCGATCGATAAGGTCGACCTGACGCAAACCAGCGCCATGATGCTGGAGGGGCTGACCCGCGACAACCGCCATCAAAAGCTGCTGGATTCGCTGATAAATCAGCTGATCGCCCTGCTGCAGCGCGACAGCTCCCGCGCCTTTATCGCCCGCGGCATCGTGCGCTGGCTGGAGACCGAACACCCGCTGAAGGCCAGGCTGTTACCCACCGAGTGGCTCGGCGAGCACAGCGCCGAGATGGTCACCGACGCCGTGAATACCCTGCTGGACGAGGTCACCCACGATCGCACCCACCAGATCCGCCAGACCTTTGACCGCGCGACGCAAAAGCTAATCGATAACCTGAAAACCGACCCGGAACTGGCGCAGAAGGCCGATAACATCAAAGCCTGGCTGAAAAATGATGAGACCTTCAACCGCTATCTTGGCGAAGTGTGGGGCGACCTGCGCGGCTGGGTAAAAAACGATATCAGCAGTGACGACTCGCGTATCAAGCAGCGCATCGCCGAGGCCGGCCAGTGGTTCGGTGAAACCTTACTCCGCGACGACGCGCTGCGCGAATCGCTCAACGAACACCTGGAGCAGGCGGCGCATCGGGTGGCGCCGGAGTTCGCCACCTTCCTCACGCGGCATATCAGCGACACGGTGAAGAGCTGGGACGCCCGCGATATGTCGCGGCAGATCGAGCTCAACATCGGTAAAGATCTGCAGTTCATCCGCATCAACGGCACCCTGGTGGGGGGAACCATCGGCCTGTTGTTGTGGCTGCTCTCGCAGATCCCCTCGCTGCTGCATCTGCATATTGGTTAGCAATGATACTATCTGAACAATAGCGCTGATAAATATTCCACAGGGAGGGCGAGATAATGCACCGGATGACCCACTGGCTAACCCGGCACGCCGCCGCGCTGTTCTTCCCGGCGGCGCTCATTCTGTATGATTTTTCCGCCTATCTCACCACCGACCTGATCCAGCCGGGGATCCTCCACGTGGTGCGGGATTTCAACGCCGATGTGGCGCTGGCTCCAGCCTCGGTGAGCCTGTATATGGCTGGCGGCATGGCGCTCCAGTGGCTGCTTGGGCCGCTCTCTGACCGGATCGGACGGCGTCCGGTACTGCTCACCGGCGCGCTGATTTTCACCCTCGCCTGCCTGGCGACGCTGTTCACCACCTCCATGACTCAGTTCCTGATTGCCCGCTTCGTGCAGGGCACCAGCATCTGCTTTATCGCCACCGTCGGCTACGTCACCGTACAGGAAGCCTTTGAGGAAAATAGGTCGATCAGGCTGATGGCGGTGATCACCTCCGTCGTGCTGGTGGCGCCGATCGTTGGCCCGCTCTCCGGCGCGGCGCTGATGCATTTTATCCACTGGAAAGCGCTGTTCGGCATTATCGCCGCCATGGGGCTGGTGGCCTGGCTGGGGTTGCTGTTGACCATGCCGGAGACGGTGCGCCGGGGCGAGGTGCCGTTCAGCCCCCTGGGTGTGCTGCACGATTTTCGCGCCGTCTTTCGCAACCGCATCTTTTTGCTCGGCGCCGCCACGCTGTCGCTGAGCTATATTCCGCTGATGAGCTGGGTGGCGGTATCGCCGGTGATTTTAATGGACGCCGGCGGGCTGACCACCAGCGAGTTCGCCTGGAGCCAGGTGCCGGTCTTCAGCGCCGTCATCATCGCCAACCTGTCGGTAGCGCGCTGGGTAAAAGATCCCACCCGTCCGCGCTTTGTGCTGAGCGCGGTGCCGGTACAGATGCTCGGCCTGGCCATCCTGATCGTTGGGAATCTGGTATGGCCGCACGTCTGGCTGTGGTCGGTGCTCGGCACCTGCTTCTACGCCTTCGGCATCGGGCTAATTTTCCCGACGCTGTTCCGCTTTACCCTCTTTTCCAACGACCTGCCGAAAGGCACGGTTTCCGCCTCGCTGAATATCGTGATCCTCAGCGTCAGCGCCTTATCGATTGAAGGCGCGCGCTGGCTGTGGTTCCATGGCGGGAGACTGCCCTTCCACTTGTTAGCGGTGGCCGCCGGGCTCGTCGCCGCCTGCTGCCTCGCCGGTCTGTTACGCCACCAGCGTCAGTGTGCGCAAGCGGTCATTGAAGCCCGGCAGTCGTGACCCCTTTTACGGAGAAAGCCCCATCATGAGTGAGATTGAACTCAGCCCGGCGCAGCGTGACCTGCTGCGCGACAGGCTCAGCAAGTACTGCGAAGAGACGTTTAACCTCGAGCTGGAGCAGTTTGACGCCGAATTTTTTGTCGACTTTATCGCCCAGGAGCTGGGGCCGCTGTTTTACAACGCCGGTATCGAAGAGGCCATCCGCACCCATCTGGCATGGAGCGAGCGGATCCAGGAAGAGATGGATTTAAAGAAGGTCTATTAACGCCGCGCGCAGACGCAGGAGATCAATAAAAGCATACAAACAACAGGGTTATAATGGCGACTCTTTCAGCATCTCCCGTGTACGGGGAAGGAAAACCATGTCGCTTATCACCGATCTACCCGCCATTTTTGACCAGTTCTCGGAAGCTCGCCAAAAGGGCTTTCTCACCGTCATGGATCTTAAAGAGCAGAACGTGCCGCTGGTGGGTACCTACTGCACCTTTATGCCCCAGGAGATCGCTATGGCGGCGGGGGCCGTGGTGGTCTCGTTGTGCTCCACCTCCGATGAAACCATCGAGGAAGCGGAAAAAGATCTGCCGCGCAATCTGTGTCCGTTAATCAAAAGCAGCTACGGCTTCGGCAAAACCGATAAATGCCCCTACTTCTATTTCTCTGACCTGGTGGTCGGGGAAACCACCTGCGACGGCAAAAAGAAAATGTACGAGTACATGGCCGAGTTCAAGGCGGTCCACGTGATGCAGCTGCCGAACAGCGCCAGCGACGCGGCCTCCCGCGCCCTGTGGAAAGCAGAGATCCTGCGCCTGCAGCAGGTGATTGAGGCGCAGTTTGGCGCGCCGATTAGCGAGGCGGCGCTGCGCGAGGCCATCGTGCTGAAAAACCGTGAACGCCGGGCGCTGGCCCACTTTTATCGTCTCGGGCAGCTCAATCCGCCGGCGCTCAGCGGCGGCGACATCCTGAAAGTGGTGTACGGCGCCACCTTCCGCTTCGACAAAACCGCGCTGATTGACGAGCTCAACGCTATGGCGGAGCGCATCCGTCAGGAGTGGCGGCAGGGTAAACGGCTGGCCACCCGCCCGCGCATTCTGATCACCGGCTGCCCGATCGGCGGCGCGGCGGAGAAAGTGGTTCGCGCCATCGAAGAAAACGGCGGCTGGGTGGTAGGCTATGAAAACTGCACCGGCGCGAAGGCCACCGAGCGCTGCGTGGCGGAAGAGGGCGACGTCTACGACGCCTTAACCGACAAATATCTCGCCATCGGCTGCTCCTGTATTTCCCCTAACCATCAGCGCCTGCAGCTGCTGAGCCAGATGGTGGAGGAGTACCAGGCCGACGGGGTGATCGACGTCATTCTGCAGGCTTGCCATACCTATGCCGTGGAATCGCTAGCCATTAAACGCCATCTCCGCCAGCAGCACGACCTTCCTTATATGGCGATAGAAACCGACTATTCGACAGCGGACCTCGGACAGCTCAGCACCCGCGTCGCCGCCTTTATCGAAATGCTGTAAGGAGCACGCGTGATCTACACGGTTGGTATTGATTCCGGCTCCACCGCCACGAAAGGCATCCTGCTCGCGGACGGGGTGATTACGCGTCGTTTCCTCTGCCCGACCCCCTTTCGCCCCGCCGACGCCATCCATGAGGCCTGGGAGACGCTGCGCGCTGGCCTCGTGGAAACGCCCTTTTTAACCCTCACCGGCTATGGTCGCCAGCTGGTGGATTTTGCCAATAAACAGGTGACGGAGATTTCCTGTCATGGTCTCGGCGCCCGCCTGCTGGCGCCGGACACCCGCACGGTGATTGATATCGGCGGCCAGGACAGCAAGGTTATCCAGCTGGATGCCGGGGGCAACCTCAGCGACTTTCTGATGAATGACAAATGCGCCGCCGGCACCGGCCGCTTTCTGGAGGTCATTTCACGCACCCTCGGCGCCAGCGTCGAACAGCTGGACGCCATTACCGACGGCGTGGAACCGCATGCCATCACCAGCATGTGTACGGTATTCGCCGAATCGGAAGTCATCAGCCTGCGGTCGGCGGGGGTCGCGCCGGAGGCGATTCTGGCGGGGGTGATTAACGCCATGGCCCGGCGCAGCGCGAACTTTATCGGCCGCTTATCAGCGCAGGGGCCGCTGCTGTTTACCGGCGGCGTCAGCCACTGCGCCGCCTTTGCCCGCATGCTGGAAAGCCATGTCGGCATGGCGGTGACAACCCATCCCGACGCCCAGTTCGCCGGGGCGATCGGCGCGGCGCTGATCGGCCAGCGCCAGCGGAGGCGCGGATGACAACGTTTCTGTTTTTATTTCATTCCACGGTGGGAGTGGTGCGAACGCGCAAAGCCCTGCAGGCGGCGGGAATGACCTTCGAGGTCAAAGATATTCCCCGCCAGCTGCGCAGCGGCTGCGGGCTGTGCATCCTGCTTGAGGGGACGGTAGCCGACGCGCGAGCCTGGATCGTCCCGGAACAGACGGCGGCGTTGTATCAGCAGGACGGGGAAGCGTGGCGCTGTCTCGCCACCTTCCCACCGGCAGGTTAATCGCTTACCACAAAGCGCGTCGCCGCAAAGCAGTTCAGCAGACGGTGCATAAGAAAAACCAGGGTCAGCGTGACCACCAGCGAGACCGTCACCGAGGTGATGCGGTACAGATCGCTGAACACCAGATCCTGATAGGGATGCAGGTTCTGGCCAAACATAATGCCGATGGTGGTAATGCTGGCGAAGCCCACCCCGGCGCCCACTTTCTCCATCACGTGCAGGCGGGCGCTAAAGGCCAGCCCGAGGCCAATCAGCGGCATCATCAGGATCATGTGATTGCTGAAGTCATAGATAATCAGCTGCACCACCAGAATATAGAGACAGGCCAGCACCACCCCCGCCACGCGCCAGATCGAGCTGATCACCGCCCCGCGATAGTGCATCGGGAACAGGATCAGGATCCCGGCCATCAGCGCCGACAGCGAGTCGCTGAGATCGCAGATCTGAAACACCACGAAGATGATCGTCGCCACCGTGCCGGAGAGCAGCGACTCGTGGCGGATGCGGGCGGCGTCTTTTTCAATGCGCGGCGGCGGCTTGCGCGGTTCGACGTCCGGGATCAGGTAATGCAGCAGCGCGCTCAGCGCCACCGCCAGCACGCACGCTTCCATGTTGGAGAACATCAGGGTGTGCCAGTTGCTGGTCGGGTAGCTCATAAAGTTGAGCATCGTGCTCTGACACACCACCCCCATCGACCCCAGCAGAAACAGCGGCCCCTGGCTCATAAAGCGAAAACGCATCACGTACAGGGCGAACACCACCAGCGTCATGATCACCGGCCATTGCGACAAATAACCGACAATCAGCACCATTTCGACGCAGTTCACCGCCGCGCTGAACACAAACTGGCGGGCGACGTGGCGGTTGAACACCGGCACCAGCGACATCAGCATCAGCGGATACACCACAAAAAATACGCCGTACTGCACGTCGTAGAAGGTGGAGATGCTGAGCGCAATGGTCCCGGCCACGGCGATACGCACCGTCTGGCGAAAATCATTCGCCGTGTAGACGATATTGCCGTGCGGGGTAAAGACGTGCGCCAGGGTATTAATAGACATAGTGCAACCAGCTCACCAGATGGATCTGCAGGCCGGCGAAGGTGCGGGCGAAAGGTCCCTCGCTATTGTACAGCTGCACCGTGGCGCGGGCGCCGGTCGGCAGCGGTTTCGCCAGCGGCTGATCCAGCGCGACGTGAATGCGCATTCGCTGGGCATCACGCACCCAGCGGGTGGACTGTTCCGGCTGCGACAGCTGTCCGTTAACCGCCTCCTGCCCCGCCAGAATCCCGGCATCGCTGCTGGTCACGTGCGCCGGGAAAACTTCCCCCGGCAGGGCGTCAAAAACCACCGCCGCATCGGTGTTTACCGCGGTGTGGCGCAGGCTTTTCTCACGGAAGTCAGCGACGATATCGGTATTGTTGTTGACCAGCGCCAGCACGGCCGTGGCCGCGGTGGCGTAGATCCCCGGGTTAAGCTGCAGGTTGCTAACCATGCCGTCAGTTTCCGCACGCACTTTGGTCCAGGCCAGGTTCAGCTGCGCCTCCTCCAGCGCGTTGCGGTATTTCTGCAGGGTGACGTTGCGCTTATCGTCGCGCTCGCCGCGCTGGATCAGCAGGTTCTGGATCTGCGCGTTCAGCGCCGAGACCGACTGCTCGCTGGTCTGCCAGGTGGTCCGCACCTTGTCGAGATCGGACTGCGACACGTTCTGCATGGTGCTCAGGCGCTGATAGCGATCGAGCGTGACCTTATCGTTACGGGCGGTGTACTGCGCGGTGCGCAGGTTGGCGCGGGCGGCAGCGATTTGCGCGTCCAGCTGCTGGTTGCTCAGTTTCGCCTGTTCAAGGGCGATCTGTGCCGCTTCAACTTTATTAATGAATGGCGTTGGGTCGAGCTCATACAGCAGGTCGCCCTTTTTCACCTGGCTATTGTTATGCACGTAGACGTGCGAGACATAGCCGGAGACCCGCGACGAAACCGGGGTCACCACGCGCATGACGGTGGAGTCCGGCGTCAGCGGGATCCAGATATCGGCAACGATAAACCAGGCGAATATTCCCAGAAAAGCGGCAATACTCACCCGTACCCAGCGGGCAAATTTTTGTTCAGGCGTCATCATAGTGTGTTAGATCTTGTTATCTTCTTCGCGGATATTCCGCAAACGGCAGGCGATTTGATTTAACGTGGCGCTGAAGGTGACGAGGTCGGCCTCCGGGATGGTCTGGGTTACGCGCTCCTGATAGGTCTCGATCACGCGGCTCAGTTTTTCCAGAATAGCCCGCCCCTCGGCGGTCAGCGTCAGCAGGCGAATGCGTTTGTCATATGGCGATGTGGAACGCACCAGATAGCCCTGCTTTTCCAGTAATGAGAGGGTGCGCGTAAGCGGCGGCAGTTCAATTCCCTGCACCTCCGCCAGCTCGCTGACCGAGACGTTGTCCCCCAACTGATGCAGCTGCATCAGCACCGTCCAGCTGGACTGGGTGAGTCCAGTATCGGTGATAGCGGAGTCAATAATCGCGCGCCACTGGCGCACCACCATGGCCATCCGCATCCCCAGCGGGCGGCGGGCAAACAGTTCGTCTTCAGTCACAGCTTTTCCTCTCATTGTTGAGAAGAAAATAATACTTATCAGGGTAAGTATCAAGAAACGGAAGGTCGCGTCGCATCAATTGATAAATTTCGTGAATGTTTCCCCGGCGTTGCCAGCGCTTACCGGGGCAAAGAAGAAGTGATGCCTGAAAAAAACCGCACTTTTTAATTGATCTGATCCCGACGCAGGCCGATATCTTTCAGCTGTTCGTCGCTCATTTTCTGCAATGCTCTGCGCGTTTGCTCCTGAAGCCACCATTTTTTGACAAACCGTACCAGCAATACGAAACCGATAAATGGCTGTCTTGCCCTGTTCTCATGAAATTCCATCCTCTACCTCCTCACCTTGCCAGAGACTTTATCTTCACGGATTTGGGGGGAGGAATACAGATTCACAAAACACTTTTCTTTAACATACAGATTGGCTAAAACGTACAGCAGACCGCAATTTTTCCTGCCATCTGTACTGGTTATTCCATCTGTATGGCGACAATTAAGGATACAGCATGACCCGCTATCAACATCTTGCGACGCTGCTGGCCGAACGCATTGAACAGGGCCTGTATCGCCACGGCGAAAAGCTGCCGTCGGTGCGCAGCCTGAGCCAGGAGCACGGCGTCAGCATCAGCACCGTCCAGCAGGCCTATCAACTGCTTGACCAGCAGCAGATGATTGTGCCGCAGCCGCGATCGGGCTATTTCGTCGCCCCCCGCAAGGCCCAGCCGCCGGTGCCGCCGATGTCGCGTCCGGTGCAGCGTCCGGTGGAGATCACCCAGTGGGATCAGGTGCTGACCATGCTCGACGCTCGCTACGATAAAACGATCATCCCCTTCGGCGGCGGCTCGCCGGACGTGACGCAGCCAAGCCTGAAGCCCATCTGGCGCGAACTGAGCCGGGCGATCCAGCACAACCTCACTGAGGTGTTGAACTATGACGAATTGGCCGGGCGCCGCGAGCTGCGGGAGCAGATCGCCCGCCTGATGCTCGACGGCGGATCGGTGGTGACTGCCGACGATCTGGTGCTCACCAGCGGTTGCCACAGCGCGCTGTCGCTGGCCCTGCTGTCGGTGTGCCAGCCAGGGGACATCATCGCCGTGGAATCCCCCTGCTACTACGGCACCATGCAGATGCTGCGCGGACTGGGATTAAAAACGATTGAGATCCCCACCGATCCGGAAACCGGGATCAGCATCGAGGCCCTGGAGTTGGCGCTGGATCAGTGGCCGATCAAAGGGGTGATCCTGGTGCCGAACTGCAACAACCCGCTGGGATTTATCATGCCGGACGCCCGCAAGCGCGCGGTGCTGAACCTGGCCCAGCGCCACGATATCGTTATTTTCGAGGATGATATCTACGGCGAGCTGGCTACCGAATATCCGCGCCCGCGCACGATTCACTCCTGGGATATCGACGGCCGGGTGATGCTCTGCAGCTCCTTTACCAAAACCATCGCCCCCGGCCTGCGCATCGGTTGGATAGCGCCCGGGCGCTACTACGACAAGCTGCTACAGATGAAGTACGCCGCCAGCGGTACTAACGTCCCTTCAACACAGCTGGCGGCCTTTAACTTTATTCGCGAAGGCCATTATCACCGCCACGTGCGGCGGATGCGGCAGATCTATCAGCGCAATATCGAGATCTATACCTGCTGGCTGCGGGAGTTTTTCCCCTGCGGGATCTGCGTCACCCGGCCGAAGGGCGGTTTTATGCTGTGGGTGGAGCTCCCGGAGCAGGTGGATATGGTCTGCGTCGCCAAACAGCTGTGCCGGCTGAAGATCCAGGTCGCGCCGGGGTCGCTGTTTTCCGCGGCGGGCAAGTATCGCAACTGCGTCAGGATCAACTGCGCCCTGCCGCCGACCGAGAAACATAAAGCGGTGATGGTGAAGCTGGGAGAAGCGGTGAAGGTGGCGATGGAGTGATTATTTTAACTAAAAGCAGCAAGTAATATATCATATATGCCCCAAAATATCGGGGCCTTATATTTTAATTACACCATTATCTTTTATTCGTCACACCAAATGGTATATGCACAGAAGGTAAAACAGATGCTGAAGGTTCAAGATGGAGACGCTGATCATCAAAGAACATATGTGGCTGCATAATTTCAAGGATTTTGTTCTTTTCTACCCCGCCCATAAAGAATGCTTCATTAACATTGATCCCCCACGCTCTCATCGTATTGATCATTCTCTTGTGTGAAGGCGCGTTTCTCGCCGTTACAATTGAAATGCGAAGAATACGTCTATACGCTGGATCTTCTCTCTCTAATTCTTCTTCCATCTTCTGAATATCAGATATACGTTGAAGAAAATCTTTCAATGGTCCGGGATTATGAGTCTCATTGACATGTTGAGCTTCATAATTATGAAAATCTGCAAGCACATGGCTTTTTTGGTATACAGCTTCCGCAGAATCATCTGCGATAACTCCATCAAAGTCGAATGCAATTCTAAGTTCATGATCCTGAACATCATCCTTAATATTCCCCTTAAGAATCTGACCTGCAGGATACCCAGCCATTACAGCCTGATTAACATCTTGAGAATTTGCGGAGAGAAACAACTCAATATCCAATGCTGGGATATATTTATGTGGAGACTGACCTTGAAGGAAAACAGCCCGGGTAATACCTAACCCGTAACTTTCAATTGAATTCATTACCCTCAACCCGGTATCTGGATCGTTTCTTGATAAGAGGATAACTTCTACAGGAGGATTACTTGGGTTAATTTTATTCAATGTTAAAAGACGTCTAATGAAAGGAAATGCAACACCTTTCCCTAAGAGCTTATCTTGATTTTCACGCTGAAATTTCCTGTACTCGTCCTCGCCTTTTGTTCGAAATATTTCATCTGATTCATCTAAATCAAAAAGCGCGCTTGATGCCAAACCTATAACTAATCGGGAAGATAAATCATAAGGCATATACACAGTCTCCAGATATAAACTTAACCTTACTGATTATTACAAACGGAAGTATATTGATAAAAAACGTCTGCAATCAAAGATTACTAATATAACGCTCAATGTTGTTGAATGTATAGTTTATCGAAATCAGCATATAATGTGATCTATATCACCTAAAGCTATCCATATAATCTTTTTTTTATGTAGAATCAGAGCTATCCGATTCTATCGAGAATACCCAATGGCTGACCTGAACCTGAGTACCCTGACGGAAGCAGACATCATCACTAAACGCGTTATGCCCGCCATCCTCGGTGCTGGCTGGAGCGACACAACGCAAATCAGACAAGAAGTCAAACTCCGGGACGGCAAAGTCATCGTGCGCGGTAAGGTTGCGGCGCGCAGAACGGTGAAATCCGCCGATATCGTGCTCTACCACAAATTAAACATGCCCCTGGCGGTGATCGAAGCCAAAGCCAATAAACATGAAATCGGCAAAGGCATGCAGCAGGCGCTGGGCTATGCCCACCTGCTGGATATTCCCTTTGCGTTTGCTTCTAACGGCGATGGCTTTATCTTCCATGATAAAACGGCAACCGGCGAGATTGAGCGAGAAATTACCCTCGATGAATTCCCAACACCTGACGAATTGTGGCAAAAATACTGCGTCTGGAAAGGCTACACCGAAGCCCAACTTCCGGTAATTACCCAGGACTACTACGACGACGGCAGCGGCAAAGCGCCGCGTTATTACCAGCTACAGGCCATCAATAAAACCATTGAAGCCGTTTCCGGCGGGCAGAACCGCGTTCTGCTGGTGATGGCGACCGGAACGGGGAAAACCTACACCGCCTTCCAGATAATCTGGCGCTTATGGAAAGCGAAAAGTAAGAAGCGGATCCTGTTCCTCGCCGATCGCAATATTCTGGTCGATCAGACCAAAAACAACGACTTCCTGCCGTTTGGCACGGCAATGACCAAGCTCACCGGTCGCACCATCGACCCGGCATTTGAAATCCATCTCGCGCTCTACCAGGCCATCACCGGCCCGGAAGAAGATCAAAAAGCCTTTAAACAGGTGGCCCCGGATTTCTTTGACCTGATTGTGATCGACGAATGCCATCGCGGCAGCGCCTCGGAAGACAGCGCATGGCGCGAAATCCTCGACTATTTCAGCGCCGCCACGCAGATTGGCTTAACCGCCACGCCGAAAGAGACTCATGAAGTCTCCAGCACCGACTACTTCGGCGACCCGGTCTATATCTACTCGCTGAAAGAAGGCATCGAAGACGGCTTCCTTGCCCCTTATAAAGTGGTGCGCGTCGATATCGACGTTGATCTCCAGGGCTGGCGCCCAATTAAAGGCCAGACGGATAAAAACGGCGAGCTGATCGACGACCGCATCTACAACCAGAAAGATTTTGATCGCACGATGGTGATTGATGAGCGCACCGAACTGGTGGCGAAAACCATCACCGATTACCTCAAGCGCACCAACCCGATGGATAAAACCATTATCTTCTGTAACGACATCGATCACGCGGAGCGGATGCGCCGCGCGCTGGTCAATCTCAACCCAGAGCAGGTCAAGAAGAACGACAAGTATGTGATGAAAATCACCGGTGATGACGACATCGGCAAAGCCCAACTGGATAATTTTATTAACCCCAAAAAGGCCTATCCGGTTATCGCCACTACCTCCGAACTGATGACCACCGGCGTCGACGCAAAGACCTGTAAACTGGTGGTGCTGGACCAAAACATTCAGTCGATGACCAAGTTCAAGCAGATCATCGGCCGCGGCACCCGCATTGATGAACGCTACGGCAAGCTGTGGTTCACTATTCTCGATTTTAAAAAGGCCACTGAACTGTTCGCCGACGAGCGCTTTGACGGCATCCCGGAAAAGGTGATGGACACCACGCCGCAAGATATCGCCGACCCGGAGTCTGATTTTGAAGAGCAGTTCGACGAGCACGAAGAAGAGACCGAAGACGATGTCATCGGCGCCAATGAAGATCCCGCGCCGTATACCGTTACCGGCTCAGATGATGTCGGCCCGCTGCCGGAAGACGACGAGAACAAAGTGCGCAAGTTTCACGTTAACGGTGTTGCCGTCGGCGTGATTTCCCAGCGCGTACAGTATTACGATGCCGACGGCAAGCTGGTCACCGAATCCTTCAAAGACTACACCCGCAAAACGCTGCTCAAAGAGTACGCCTCACTGGATGATTTCACCCGCAAATGGCAGGGCGCCGAGCGCAAACAGGCCATCATCAAGGAACTGGAGCAGCAGGGGATTATCTGGGAAGTGTTGGCGGAAGAGGTCGGTAAAGAGCTAGACCCGTTCGACATGCTGTGCCACGTGGTGTATGGTCAGCCGCCGTTAACCCGCAAAGAGCGGGCGGAGAACGTGCGTAAACGCAACTACTTCACCAAATACTCCGACGCCGCGCAGGCGGTGCTGAATACGCTGCTGGATAAATACGCCGATGCGGGCGTGCAGGAAATAGAGAGTATTCAGGTGCTGAAGCTTAAGCCGTTCGACAGCATGGGTACGCTGCCGGAGATCATTAAAAGCGGATTCGGCGACCGTAACGGGTATAATCAGGCCATCAGCGAGCTGGAGAGCGAAATCTACCACCTACCGCCCCGCTCCGCGTAACCTTTCCCCCTTTGCGCCTTCTGCTGCCACCGTGTAGCAGAAGGCCTTATTGTTAATGAAACATGGAACACATCATGTCAATCAGCTCGGTTATCAAATCATTACAGGACATTATGCGCAAAGACGCCGGCGTGGACGGCGATGCGCAGCGCCTCGGCCAGCTCTCCTGGCTGCTGTTTCTGAAAATCTTTGACGCCCAGGAAGAGGCGCTGGAACTGGAGCAGGATAACTATCAACTCCCCATTCCGCAGCGCTACCTGTGGCGCACATGGGCGGCGAACGCCGAAGGCATCACCGGCGATTCCCTGCTGGAGTTCGTCAACGATGACCTGTTCCCAACGCTGAAAAACCTCACCGTCCCCATCGATAAAAATCCGCGCGGCTTTGTGGTCAGACAGGCGTTCAGCGATGCCTATAACTACATGAAAAACGGCACCCTGCTGCGTCAGGTGATCAACAAGCTCAACGAAATCGACTTCACCAGCGCCAGCGAGCGCCACCTGTTCGGCGACATTTACGAACAGATCCTCAAAGATCTGCAATCGGCGGGCAATGCCGGTGAGTTTTATACCCCGCGCGCCGTCACCCGCTTTATGGTCGATCGCGTCGATCCGAAGCTCGGCGAGTCGATTATGGACCCGGCCTGCGGCACCGGCGGCTTCCTCGCCTGCGCGTTCGATCACGTAAAAAACAACTACGTGAAGAGCGTGGCCGATCACCAGACGCTGCAACAGCAGATCCACGGCGTGGAGAAAAAACAGCTCCCGCACCTGCTGGCGACCACCAACATGCTGCTGCACGGCATCGAAGTGCCGGTGCAAATCCGTCACGACAACACCCTCAACAAGCCGCTGTCGTCGTGGGATGAACAGCTGAATGTGATCGTCACCAACCCGCCGTTCGGCGGCACCGAAGAAGACGGCATCGAGAAGAACTTCCCGGCAGAGATGCAGACTCGCGAAACGGCGGATCTGTTCCTGCAACTGATCGTTGAAGTGCTGGCTAAAAACGGCCGCGCAGCGGTGGTGCTGCCGGACGGCACGCTGTTTGGCGAAGGCGTGAAAACCAAAATCAAAAAGCTGCTCACCGAGGAGTGCAACCTGCACACCATTGTGCGCCTGCCGAACGGCGTGTTTAACCCGTACACCGGGATCAAAACCAACCTGCTGTTCTTTACCAAAGGCCAGCCGACCAAAGAGATCTGGTTCTACGAGCACCCGTACCCGGCGGGCGTGAAGAACTACAGCAAAACCAAGCCGATGAAGTTTGACGAATTCCAGGCCGAGATCGACTGGTGGGGCGACGAGGCCGACGGCTTCGCCAGCCGCGTCGAGAACGAACAGGCGTGGAAGGTCAGCATCGACGAGGTGATTGCCCGCAACTTTAACCTCGATATCAAAAACCCGCACCAGGCGGAAACCGTCAGCCACGATCCGGACGAACTGCTGGCACAGTACGCGAAGCAGCAGGAAGCAATCCAGACCCTGCGCCACCAGCTGCGCGATATCCTCGGCGCGGCGCTCTCCGGTAAGGAGGCCAACTGATGGCGGTGGAAAAACTGATTGTCGATCATATCGACACCTGGACCACGGCGCTGCAGACCCGCTCCACGGCCGGGCGCGGCAGCTCGGGTAAGATCGACCTGTACGGCATTAAGAAGCTGCGCGAGCTGATTCTTGAGCTGGCAGTGCGCGGTAAGCTGGTGCCGCAGGATCCGAGCGACGAACCGGCGTCGGAACTACTGAAACGCATTGCGGCGGAAAAGGCCGAGCTGGTGAAGCAGGGAAAAATTAAAAAGCAGAAGCCGCTGCCGGGGATTAGCGAGGAAGAAAAACCGTTTGATTTGCCGGTGGGGTGGGAGTGGGTGCGATTAGAAGATGTTACAGATAATATCCATTATGGATATACCGCATCAGCCGATGTAACAAAAAAAGTAAAGTTATTGAGGATTACTGATATCCAAGATGATAAAGTCATTTGGCGCAATGTTCCGGGTTGTGAAATAAAGGATAGCGATATTGAACAGTATCAGCTCCAACCTAATGACATTGTCATTGCCAGGACTGGCGGAACGGTCGGGAAATCTTATCTTGTTGATGACCTTCAGTATATTGCTGTTTTTGCCTCATACCTAATACGCCTTAAATATATAAAATTCACAAATGCAAACTATACTAAAATCTTCCTAGGTAGCCAATTATACTGGTTACAATTATATAACGGAGTTACTGGTACTGGTCAGCCTAATGTAAATGGAAATACATTAAAAAAAATGTTTTTCCCACTGCCACCAAGTAGTGAGCAAAATAAAATATGTTCAAGAGTTCAAACATTATTGAATCTCTGCGACCAACTGGAACAACACTCCCTGATCAGTCTGGACGCCCATCAACAGCTGGTTGAAACCCTGCTAACCACGCTAACCGACAGCCAGAACGCCGATGAGCTGGCCGAAAACTGGGCGCGTATCAGCGAGCATTTCGACACGCTGTTTACCACCGAAGCCAGCATAGACGCCTTAAAACAGACCATTCTGCAACTGGCGGTGATGGGTAAACTGGTGTCGCAGGACCCGAACGATGAACCGGCCTCTGAACTGCTCAAACGTATTGCGCAGGAAAAAGCGCAATTGGTGAAAGACGGGAAAATTAAAAAACAAAAACCGTTGCCGCCGATTAGTGATGAGGAAAAACCATTTGAATTGCCGGATGGGTGGGAATGGGTCAAATTAGGAAACATACTTCATGATATAAAATATGGAACTTCTCAAAAATGTGATTATAATATTTCAGGCTATCCTGTTCTAAGAATCCCTAATATTGTAAAAGGCATTATCGATCTTACCGACATAAAGTATGGCGCATTAACCGATTCTGAATTAAAAGATCTTACACTGAATGAAAATGATCTTTTATTTATAAGATCTAATGGCAGCACTAATATAGTCGGTCAAAGTACATTAGTTCAACACGATCTAAAAGATCATGCTTATGCTGGCTATATAATTAGAGTGCGGCTACATAATAAATATATTAATGCCAGATATATAAATATGGTAATGAAAACAAATTTAATACGCGAGCAAATTGAAGGCCCTATCAGAACTACTACAGGTGTCAAAAACATTAATTCAAATGAACTTATGGGACTTCTTGTGCCCCTTCCACCGAAAAATGAACAAGGCATAATCATTAAACAAATTATTAATATAGATACAACTTTATCTAATTTGAAAGTTAGCATTCAATCCGCCCAACAAACACAGCTCCACCTGGCCGACGCCCTCACCGACGCCGCCATAAATTAACTCGCCCCCAGAAACCAATAAAGCGGCTAAATAGCCGCTTTATTCTCATCATCAAAAATAATATTCCTATTCATCAAGTCGTTATTTTCATTGATTTTCAGCTGGACTTTCTTTCTATTCCCTGATGATATGTACAGGTATTTATCGCAAGGCACCCGTGCTGCAACACGCGCGCCTTGCTAATCACAATCACTATTCATAGGAAATAACCATCATGACTACCCCGCATTCTATTGCAGAATTCACTGTTCCAGAAGTCTCCCCGGCAGTTAGTCGTCAATTAACCGTGAGTTATGCGACTCGTCATCCTGATTATCAGCGTATTCCGGCGTTGACCATGAAGGGTTAGTGGCTGGAGGCGGCAGGTTTTGCCACCGGAACCGCAGTGGATCTCAAGGTAATGAACGGTTGTATCGTGATTACCGCCAAACCAACAGAGCCGGAGCTCACCGCCGCTTTGCGTCAGGTCAGCAAGCTGTCGGCGCGTAAGCAAAAACAGGTACAGGCGTTAATCGACGCCATCCCCGGGCAAAAGCAGAAGCTGGCATAGTTTATTCTCCCCGGTGGCGCTGCGCTTACCGGGGCTACCGGTTCCCAGTTACCACTTACTCATCATCAAAAAACACCATCCCCTTATACGGCTGCTCGCGGCAGGCGGCCAGGCGCTGGGCGAGACTGCCGACGTGCAGCTCCAGCTTGTGGCCGTCGGGGTCGAGGAAATAGTGCGAGGCGCCTTCGCTACGGTTCAACTTCCACACCGCCACGCCGGCAACCTCAAGGCGAGCTGCGAAGCGGGCGAAATCCGCTTCGCTGATGCTAAACGCATAATGGGTGTAGTCGCTCTCCTCCGGCGGAGTGACACGCCGCTGCGGATCCAGCGACAGGCACAGCCACAGATCGCCGCAGGAGAGATAGGCGCCGCTGTCCCAGCGGGCGTGCAGCGTCATGCCCAACAGCTGCTGATAAAACGCCACGCTCGGCGCCAGCTGGCTGACCGCCAGGGTCAGGTGATTCAGTCCGCTCAGCATGTCTGTTCCTCCAGTGAATTTACAATGAACTGGCGCAGCCATTGATGCGCCGGGTCGCGGTGCCAGCGCTCGTGCCACAGCATCAGCATCTCAAAGCCGGCGACCGCCAGCGGCGGCTCGACGACCACCAGCCCGCTCTGCCCGCGCACCAGCCGCTCCGGCAGGACCGCCACCAGATCGCTATTGCGCAGGGTCTCCAGCATAAACAGGAAATGTGGCACGGAAAGGACAACCCGCCGCGTCAGGCCAAGATTCGCCAGCGCGGTATCGGTCGCCGCGCTGAAGCCGCCTCCGTCCGGGGAGACGATCGCTTGCTCCAGCTGACAGAACGTTTCCAGACTCAGCCCTTGCCGCAGCACCGGATGTCCGGCCCGGCCCGCCAGCACGTAGCGCTCGCGAAACAGCAGGCGCTGATGCAGCCCCGGCGGCGCGCCCTCGCGAGTATGGAAAAAGAGATCCACTTCATCGCTGGCCGCCTGCTGCTCCAGCCGCGCCGGCTGGAGTTCGAATACCGCCAGCCGACTGCCGGGAGAGGCCAGGCGTAGCCTGCCCAGCATCGGCATGAGGGTCGCCGAAGCCATATAGTCCGTCGCCGCCACCCGCCAGGTCTCCGCCGCCGCGGCCGGATTAAAAGGTGCCACCGGCGCCACCGCCTGCTCCAGCGCGGCTAACGCAGCGCGCAGCGGCTGGCGAAGCTCATCGGCGCGGGCGGTGGGCTGCATGCCGCGCGGGCCCGGCATCAGCAGCGGGTCGGCGAACATCTCCCGCAGCCTGGCGAGTTGAATACTGACCGACGGCTGCGACAGATTCAGCCGCTGCGCCGCCCGGGTAACGTTATTTTCACTGAGCAGCACGTCGAGCGTGCGCAGCAGATTGAGATCCAGACGATGTAAATTAATCACAGCTATACCTGGGATTTAAGTAATTAATTTCTACTATAGCGCCAGCTTTCCTACTCTGCAGCTCTTCCCACTTCAGAGGTGATGTTATGAAAGTACTGCTGATTTACGCCCATCCGGAACCGCGCTCCCTCAATGGCGGTTTAAAAAATTTCGCCATCCGTCATCTGCTGCAGGCCGGTCATGAAGTCCAGGTCTCCGATCTCTACGCCATGCGCTGGAAGGCCGGGTATGACGCCGACGACAGCGGCGCGCCGCCGGTCGGCGAGTTCTGGCGTCCTACCCTGGACTCCAAACAGGCCTTTGCCCAAGGTACTCAAAGCGCGGATATCGCCGCCGAGCAGGAAAAGCTGCTGTGGGCCGATACGGTGATTTTTCAGTTTCCGCTGTGGTGGTTCTCGATGCCCGCGATCATGAAAGGCTGGATCGACCGGGTGTACGCCTGGGGCTTTGCCTATGGTGTCGGCGAGCACAGCGACCGCCACTGGGGCGATCGCTATGGGGAAGGCACCTTCGTCGGCAAGCGGGCGATGCTGATCGTCACCGCCGGCGGCTGGGCGGAACACTATTCACCGCGCGGGATCAATGGCCCCATCGACGACATTCTGTTCCCCATTCAGCACGGTATGCTGTTCTATCCCGGCTTCGAGGTGCTTCCGCCGCTGGTGTTTTACCGCACGGACAAAACCGATGCCGCGCAGTTCGCCGACCAGTGCGCCACGCTGGCCGAGCGGCTGGACACGCTGTGGCAAACCGAGCCCATTCCATTCCGCCGGCAAAATCATGGCGACTACCTGATCCCATCGCTAACGCTGCGTCCGGAGCTGGCGCCGGGGCAAAGCGGCCTGGCGGTGCACCTGGCAACGAAATAAACCTCAACGCGATAGCCCTTCCGGGTTATCGCTTTCATTAATATGACAATTTGTGAGCCTCCACGCATTAACGGCATCGCATCGCGCGAAGCCGCCTCTCATATTGATAGCGATCAAAAATAATCATACCGTCTGGTCGGTATGATTCCGGCCATGAACATGGAAGCCCAGCATCGTAAAAAAGATCCCGTCCGTCTCCACCGTCAGCTGCTTGAATCGGCGGCGATGATTGCCGGCCGGGACGGTATCGCCGCCCTGTCGCTGAACGCTGTCGCCCGCGAGGCTGGGGTCAGCAAAGGCGGCCTCCTGCACCATTTTCCCAATAAGCAGGCGCTGATTTTCGCTCTGTTCGCCAGGCTGCTGGCGATTATGGAAAAGGCGATTAGCGAACTGATGGCCGCCGATAACATCGCTTACGGACGCTTTACCCGCGCCTATTTGCGCTATCTGTCCAATCCGCAGTTGACGGACACGCACGAAAGCCGTCAGCTGATGGTGCTGTCGCTGGCGATGCCGGACGAACCGGTGCTGCGAAAATGCTGGCGCGACTGGATGCTGGATCATCTGGCGCAAGGCGATGCGCTGGATAACGGCCCAACCGGTACCCTGGTACGCTACGCCGCCGACGGTATCTGGTTATCGGAGCTGACCGAAGGGCGCACCATGAGCAGCGAACACCGCCAGTCGCTGGTGAACGATCTGACCAAAATGACGCTTCCCGCATGAAACGAATAGAGTGAGGCCGCGATGCGCTACAACATCAATGCCCGTCTCATTTATGATGCAACGGACGGCACGCTAACCCTGCCCGGCAGCGATGAACCGGATAGCCAGTTATCCATCACCGCCAGCGCGCTGCTCTATTTTTTTCTCCGCCATACCGGCGTGGTCAGTCGCGATGAAGTATTGAAAAAAGTCTGGGACGATAACGGCTTAACTTCTTCCAACAGCAACCTCAACCAGTATCTGAGCATGCTGCGCAAAACTTTCCGCCACTACGATATCGATAACATTATCGTCACCGTGTCGCGCGGCATGCTGCAGCTGAATCAGGATCTCAGCATCGAACTGCTCGACGCCGGGCCGGCGCTGGCCGATGTCGCCAGCCCGGCCGCGCCGCCTGGCGAACCCGCCGGTGCAGGAAGGGAAACCACACCGCCTGCCGCTTCACCACACGCGCGCGGAATGTGCTGGTATCTCGCCGGCGGCTGCCTGCTGGTCATCGCCCTGCTTCTGGTGGCATTCACGTTTGCCGGAACCCACGTCGCCCGGCCAATTAATCTGACGCTGATGAACCACAGCCAGTGCGAACTGCTCGCCAGCGATGAAATGCTGCGTTCGGTCTCGGCGACGGCCTACGGGAAGAATTTTGATGAGGTGCGTCAGCGGCTGAAGCTCAGCTGCAAGCCGGGGGAGCGTTTTGTTTTCTTCTATGGCGACCGGCTGGAGACCAACGGCCTGGGCCGGGTATTTCTCGCCCACTGCGCGATGCACGAAGACAACCCGTTTAGCTATTGCGATAACTACTTTTACTACTCCTGGAAGCCGCAATGAGACTCGCGCCCCGCACCTTTTTCGCTCTCTCTGCCCTCGCGTTTATCGCCGCCGCCGGGTTTAGCGCCTGGCGCCTGCTGCCGGATGCCAACGACGGCGTGATGAGCTGCTCCACCAAAGCGATCATGCGTTTTGAAAACATGGAAAAAGAGAATGTGAACGGCAATATCCATTTTAATTTTGCCGCCAATGGCAACGGGTCGATGGTAGTGGAAGGCTATACCGATTCTGCCGCCGGCTGGCTCTACCTGCAGCGTTACGTCAAATTCAGCTACACCAGCCAGCGCATCTCGGCGACCGAGCGCCACTACCGCATCAAGAAATGGGAATCCAGCGCCTCGTCCATCGATGAATCGCCGGATGTCATCTTCGACTATTTCATGCGCGAGATGTCCGACAGCCACGACGGCCTGTTCCTCAATGCGCAAAAGCTTAACGACAAAGCTATCCTGCTGAGCTCTATCAACTCACCGCTCTACATTTGCACGCTGAAGTCCGGCAGCACGCTTAATTAACCCGTCCCCCCTGTACCACTGCGAGGAAAATGCGCCCTCGCTCACGCTCCATTATTGCCCCCTCTTTCCACGATGCTAAAAGCGCACGTTTTGCGTTTAGCTTCGACGCGAGAACTTGAGCATACCCACAATTATAACGTGGCTATATTACCGATTGCTGGCAAGTAATTAGCATCTTATTAACATTCATCTCCCGCCGATAAATAGCTTAAAAAAACGCCATATCATCATGAAAATCCTCACGCATGAAACAGGATTAAGAGATAAAAAGAAGCCTAAATAAGGCTAAATAGCAGAGTAAAAACCTAAAATATTCATCTACACGGATTTAAATTTCACTTCTCTCCCCATTCCCTATAGTGAACCCCGAACGCCGCTTCCGCGTGTTGATGCCGTTACGCGGACGGTTTTCCCGAATCACAAAACCTGTTCTGGAGGAGATCACGATGGGTGATGCATTGGGGCTTATCGAAACCAAAGGTCTGGTGGCCTGTATTGAAGCAGCGGACTCGATGTGTAAAGCCGCCAACGTCGAACTGATCGGCTATGAAAACGTCGGCTCCGGCCTGGTCACCGTGATGGTGAAGGGCGACGTCGGCGCGGTAAAAGCGGCGGTGGATTCCGGTGTGGAATCGGCGCAGCGCATCGGCGAAGTAGTGACCTCGCTGGTCATCGCGCGTCCGCATAACGATATCAACAAAATCGTCATTAAACACAAGGCCTGAAGGCCAGGAGAACGCAAATGGGTGATGCATTAGGTCTGATTGAAACCAAAGGTCTGGTGGCCTGCATTGAAGCAGCGGATGCGATGTGTAAAGCCGCCAACGTCGAACTGATCGGCTATGAAAACGTCGGTTCCGGCCTCGTCACCGCGATGGTGAAAGGCGATGTCGGCGCGGTGAAAGCGGCGGTGGATTCCGGCGTCGAATCGGCCCAGCGCATTGGCGAAGTGGTGACCTCGCTGGTCATCGCCCGTCCGCATAACGACATCAACAAAATCGTCTCGCATTACAAAATTGCGGACTAACGGAGAAACCTGATGAAAGAAGCGCTTGGTCTTATCGAAACCAAAGGTCTGGTGGCCTGTATTGAAGCCGCAGACGCGATGTGCAAAGCCGCCAACGTCGAACTGATCGGCTATGAAAACGTCGGCTCCGGCCTCGTCACCGCGATGGTGAAAGGCGACGTCGGCGCGGTCAACGCGGCGGTCGACTCCGGCGTGGAAGCGGCGAAACGCATTGGCGAAGTCGTCAGCTCTCGCGTCATCGCGCGTCCCCATAACGACATCGAAAAAATCGCGGCGCAGCACAAAGCATGACCTGACAGGGCACGCCCCGTCCCCACTCTTTTCGTCTGATGAAGGATAGACTCATGATTGAACTGGATAACGATTTGCAGTCCCGGCAGAACGCCCGGGAACTGGTGCGCAACGCCAAAAAAGCGCAGGCAATGCTGGCCACCTTTTCGCAGCAGCAAATCGACGCCATCGTGAAAAACGTGGCCCAGGAAGCAGCGCACCACGCCGAAGCGCTGGCGAAAATGGCCGCGGAAGAGACCGGTTTTGGCAACTGGCAGGACAAAGTGCTGAAAAACCGCTTCGCCTCGCTGCGCGTCTACGACGCCATCAAAGATATGAAGACCGTTGGCATCATTCATGACGACCCGGTAAAAAAAGTGATGGACGTGGGCGTGCCGCTGGGCGTGATTTGCGCGCTGGTCCCCTCAACTAACCCAACCTCTACGGTTATCTACAAAGCGCTGATCGCCCTCAAGGCCGGTAACGCCATTATCTTCTCCCCGCATCCCGGCGCGCGTCAGTGCAGCTGGAAGGCGATTGAGATCGTCAAACGCGCGGCGGAAGCGGCCGGCGCGCCGGAGGGCAGCGTCGACGGCATCACCCAGCTGACCCTCGAAGCCACCTCAGAGCTGATGCATAGCAAAGACGTTTCGCTGATCCTCGCCACCGGCGGCGAGGGCATGGTGCGCGCGGCCTACGCGTCCGGCACCCCGACCATCAGCGGCGGTCCGGGCAACGGCCCGGCATTTATCGAACGCAGTGCCGATATCCACCACGCGGTGAAAGATATCATCACCAGCAAAACCTTCGATAATGGCGTGATCTGCGCCTCCGAGCAGTCGATCATCGTCGAAGGCTGCATTTATGATGAGGTTCACCGCGAGCTGGAAGCGCAGGGCGCTTACTTCATGAATGAAGAGGAAGCGGCGAAAATGGCGGCGCTGCTGCTGCGCCCGAACGGCACCATCAACCCGAAAGTGGTCGGTAAAACCGCGTTGTACCTCAGCCAGATGGCCGGCTTCTGCGTCCCGGCCAGCACCAAAGTGCTGATCGCCGAGCAGACCACCGTCTCGCCGAAAAACCCCTACTCGCGCGAAAAACTGTGCCCGGTACTCGGTCTGTACGTGGCTGAGGACTGGAAAGCCGCCTGCCACCGCGTGGTGGAGCTGCTGACCAACGAAGGGCTCGGCCATACGCTGGTGATCCACACTCGCAACCAGGACGTCATCCGCCAGTTCAGCCTCGAAAAACCGGTCAACCGCATCCTGATCAACACCCCGGCGGCGCTCGGCGGCATCGGCGCCACCACCAATATCTCCCCGGCGCTGACCCTCGGCTGCGGCGCGGTCGGCGGCGGCTCCAGCTCCGACAACGTCGGCCCGATGAACCTGCTCAATATCCGCAAAGTCGGCTACGGCGTGCGGTCGATTGACGAGCTTCGCGCGCCGGGCAGCCGCCCTGAGCCACAGCCGACCATCGTCACGCCGGCGAGCGATCCGCAGCGCAGCATTCTTGATGACGTGCGTTTCAACGCTCCGGCCAGCGCTGCGCCAGCACACCCGGCAGGCAGCGATGACCGCTTCGCCAGCCCAGGCGCCGTAGCGAATGCGGAAGGCGCAATCAACGAGCAAAACGTGGAACGCGTTATCCGCCAGGTGCTGGAGCGCCTTGCTAAGTAACGCACTGATATAAGGCGATATAACGATGATTCTCGCAAAGGTGACCGGCCATGTTGTCGCCACGCAAAAATGCGATGAGCTGCGCGGCAGCAACCTGCTGTTGATCACCCACTTAGATGACAAACAGCAGCCGATGAAGGACCAGACCTGGGTCGCCGTCGATAACGTCGGCGCCGGTATGCACGACATCGTGCTGGCGGAAGAGTACTTCGCGCTCAATAAAGAGCGCTACAAAGCGATGTCGGTGGTCGCCATTGTTGAGAAGGTGTTTCGGGACGCCGAACAGGAGTGAATAGCCCAATGAGTGAATTTTTACTGAAACCACGGATTTGCTTCGGTCAGGACGCCCTCTCGGTGCTGAACGAAATTTCCGCCCGCAGCGTGCTGCTGGTGACCGATCAAGCGATGGTGAAGTTTGGCCTCGCCGAGCGCGTCACCGCCCTGCTGCGCCAGCGCGGGATCGCCTGGCAGGTGTGGGACGACGTGGTGGCGGATCCGGATATCGCCACCGTGGTGCGCGGTATGAAGCTGATGGATAACCACTATCCGGATCTGGTTATCGCGCTCGGCGGCGGTTCGGTTATCGATGCCGCCAAAGCGGTTATTTTCTCCCTGGCGCAAACCCGTCCGCTGGCAGGCCGTCCCCGTCCGTGCTTCGTCGCCATCCCGACCACCAGCGGTACCGGTTCGGAAGTCACCGCCTTTTCGGTGGTGAAAGCCAACGCGGAAAAACTGGTGCTGGTGGATGCGTCATTGCTGCCGGATATCGCCATTCTGGACCCGGCGCTGGTGGCTTCGGTGCCACCGGCAATTACCGCCGACACCGGCATGGACGTGCTGTGTCACGCCCTTGAGGCCTACGTCTCCCGCGCCGCCAGCGACTTTTCCGACGCCCTGGCGGAGAAAGTAGTGCAGCAGGTATTTCGCTATCTGCCAACCTGCTGGCGCAGCGGCGACAACCTGCAGGCGCGCGAAAAGATGCACAACGCCTCCTGCATGGCGGGGATGGCCTTCACCAACGCGTCGCTGGGGATAACCCACAGCCTGGCCCACGCCCTCGGCGGCGTCTTCCGCGTGCCCCATGGCCGCGCCAACGCCCTGCTGATGGCGCACGTCGTCGCCTGGAACGCTGATTATCACGGGCTGTGCGATACCGATGCCGCCCGCAAATATGCCCGACTAGCCCATCTGCTGGATCTACCTGCGGCCACTACCCGCCAGGGCGTCACCAGCCTGCTGGTCGCCATTCAGGCGCTTAAAGACGAAATGAGCATGCCGGCCGGCATCCGCGATACCGGCGTCCTTGCAGACGAGTTTGAACAACGGCTGGCGGAGATGATCGGCCAGGCGTTACGCGACAGCTGTACTCCGACGAACCCACGCGCGCCGGATGCTCACGCACTGACCGAACTCTATCGCCGGGCATGGACCGGCAACGCCGTTCAGGGCCACTGATAACAAGATTTGGAGAACCTTACCCATGGCACACTACAGCTTAACGCCGCGCGTCAAAGTGCTGGCAGACCGTTTACTCGCCCAGAAAAGCACGCTGTGCACCGAACATGCCACCACGCTGAACGCCCTGGACGGCGATATCGCGGGCGTTCCCGCCGCCGTTAAACCGGCGCGCCGTTTCTATGAACTGATGCGCCAGCTGCCGCTGACCATCAGCCCCGATGAACTCATTGTCGGCAACCAGAGCCGTAAACCGCACGGGGCGATTTTCCATGACGAAAACGCGACCCGTCGCCCATCGGCTTTCCAGTTCCTCAACCTCAACAGCGATCTGGATTCGCCGGACTACCGGCTGGTGGTCGAAAAAGGGGTGCTGGCGATTAAGCACCAGCTGGAAGAGAAAACCCGCGCACTCGGCAGCGCGGTCAGCCGCAGCGGTATGGATGAAGTCAACGGCTGCCGCGCCGCCATCTACGCCTGCGACGCCCTGCTAGCGCTGGCGCAAAATCTGGCCAACAGCGCCGAGCAGCTGGCGGCGGCGGAGACCAATGCTTATCGCAAAGCCGAGCTGCTCGATAGCGCAGCCATTCTCCACCACGTGCCGGCCCATCCAGCGCGTAATTTCAAAGAAGCCTGCCAGGCGTTCTATCTGTTCCAGCTGGCGCTACAGCTGGATAACGGCAGCTATGCAGTCAACCCGGAAGGGGCGGACAAGGCGCTGCTGCCTTACTTCCAGCGCGATATCAACAGCGGCGCGCTGAATACCCAGCAGGCGTATGAGCTCGTGGAGTGCCTGTGGTTCAAGCTGGCGGAACTGAGCGAAGTCCGCGCCGCCTGCGCCATTGACGGCTATCCGATGCTCGACGCCATGTTGCATGGCGCCGCTTTTGAGCATGCCGAGGTGAACGAACTCTCGGCGATGTTCATCAGCGCCCAGCGTAACCTCAGCGCGCTGAATCTGCCGGTGCGTCTGTTTAGCGGCGCACAACAGGTCAGCCACGCGCCGTTCGCCGCCTGCGCCGACACGCCGGTGATGGAAGGGCTGACCCCGCGTATGCAGCGTCTGCGTAACCACTATCTGACGGTACGCCCGAGCGTCTCTATCTATCGCGCGCTGGCCTTTACCGAAGTGGTGAAAGCCAACCCAGGCATGCCGACCATTCTGCTGCGAGCGAAAGCCTTCCGCCACGCCTGCGAAACTGCGCCGATTCTGATTCAGGACGATGAGCTGATCGTCGGCCACCCGTGCGGTAAGCCGCGCGCGGGCGCCTTCTCGCCGGACATCGCCTGGCGCTGGGTACGCGACGAGCTCGACACCATGAGCACCCGCCCGCAGGATCCGTTTGAGATCAGCGAAGCAGATAAAAAAACCATTCGCGAAGAGATCGTCCCATTCTGGGAAGGCCGTTCGCTGGATGAGATTTGCGAAGCGCAATACCGTGAGGCTGGCGTCTGGGCCTTCAGCGGCGAGACCTTCGTCAGCGACCTCTCTTATCACCAGATTAACGGCGGCGGCGATACCTGCCCGGGCTACGACGTACTGCTGTTCACCAAAGGGATGAACGGGATCAAAGCCGATGCCGAGGCGCATCTGGCCAGCCTGAGCATGGAAAATCCGGAAGATATCGACCGCATTTACTACTACAAAGCGGCGATTGAAACCTGCGAAGGGGTGGTCAACTACGCTCGCCGCATCGCCGCCCATGCCCGCGAACTGGCGGCTAAAGAGCAAAACGCCCAGCGCCGCGCCGAGCTACTGACCATCGCCGAAGTGAACGAAAACGTGCCGGCCAATCCGCCGAAAACCCTGCAGGAAGCGCTGCAGAGTATCTGGACCGTCGAATCACTGTTTGAAATCGAAGAGAACCAGACCGGGCTGTCGCTGGGGCGCGTCGACCAGTACTGCTATCCGATGTTCGAAGCCGATATCCGCGAAGGCCGCTTGACCCACGACACCGCACTGGAGCTGCTGCAGGCGTTCATCATCAAATGCGCCGAACTGATGTGGATGTCGAGCGAACTGGGTGCGAAATATTTCGCGGGTTATCAGCCGTTTATCAACCTCACCGTTGGCGGCCAGAAACGTAGCGGCGGCGATGCCTGTAACGATCTGACCTATCTGATTATGGACGCCGTGCGCTTCGTGAAGGTTTACCAGCCGTCGCTGGCCTGCCGTATCCACAACCAGTCGCCGCAGAAATACATGGAAAAAATCGTCGACGTGGTGAAAGCGGGAATGGGCTTCCCGGCCTGCCACTTCGATGACTCCCACATCAAGATGATGCTGCGCAAAGGCTTCGATTTTGAAGACGCCCGCGATTACTGCCTGATGGGCTGCGTTGAGCCGCAGAAATCCGGGCGCATCTACCAGTGGACCTCCACCGGCTACACCCAGTGGCCTATCGCTATCGAGTTCGTGCTTAACCGCGGGCGGATGGTGCTGTTCGATAGCTATCAGGGGCTGGACACCGGCGACCTGCGCGACCTGCGCACCTTCGAAGCATTCGACGCGGCGGTGAAACAGCAGATCGCCCATATCGTGCGCCTGTCGGCTATCGGCACCGTCATCAGCCAGCGCGTCCACCGCGATGTGGCGCCGAAGCCGCTGATGTCGCTGCTGGTCGAAGGCTGCATGGAAAGCGGCAAAGATGTCGCCGCCGGCGGCGCGATGGTCAACCACGGTCCGGGTCTGATTTTCTCCGGTCTGGCGACCTACGTCGACTCGATGGCGGCGATCCGCAAGCTGGTGTTCGAAGAGAAGAAATACACCCTTGAGCAGATCCGCGATGCGCTGCTGGCCAACTTTGAAGGTTACGAAGCGCTGCGTCGCGACTGCCTGAACGCGCCGAAATACGGTAACGACGATAACTATGTCGACCAGTACGCGCTGGATATTACCGAATGGACCGAGAAAGAGTGCCGTAAGTACAAGATGCTCTACTCGACCCTCAGCCACGGCACCCTGTCTATCTCCAACAACACGCCCATCGGCGAGCTGACCAACGCCACGCCGAACGGCCGCCTGGCGTGGATGCCGCTCTCCGACGGCATCAGCCCGACCCAGGGCGCGGATAAGCAAGGCCCAACGGCGATTATCAAGTCGGTCAGCAAGATGAACGTGGAAACCATGAATATCGGCATGGTGCACAACTTCAAATTCCTCAAAGGGCTGCTGGATACCCCGGAAGGTCGCCATGGCCTGATTACCTTGCTGCGTACCGCCTCGATTCTCGGCAATGGCCAGATGCAGTTCAGCTATGTCGATAACGAAGTGCTGAAGAAGGCGCAGCAGGAGCCGGAGAAATACCGCGACCTGATCGTCCGCGTCGCCGGCTACAGCGCCTACTTCGTTGAGCTGTGCAAAGAGGTCCAGGACGAGATCATCAGCCGTACGGTGATTGAGAAGTTCTAGTTCTCTTAAAGAGAATTAAATGAGCTGTATTTGAGAAATAACCGGAAGTTCTCCGTCCCGTAACGGGACGGAGCGGGAGGCAAGCGTGATCGCAAAACAAGAATTAACGGGCCGAATTTTCAATATCCAGAAATATTCGATCTATGACGGCGATGGCATTCGCACGCTGGTGTTTTTTAAGGGCTGCAACATTCGCTGCCCGTGGTGCGCCAACCCGGAAGGGCTGAACAGCCAGTTCCAGGTGATGTTCTCGCACGACAAATGCATTAACTGCGGCGACTGCGTCAGCGTCTGTCCGGCGGGTATTCATTATCGGGCGGAAGAGAACGGCGAAATGAAGCACTTCGTCGACCGCCATAAAGACTGCATCGGCTGCCGCAAATGCGAAGAGATTTGCACCCAGAACGCGCTGGACATTATGGGCAAGGACGTCACCGTCAGCGAGCTGATGGAGATCATCATGCAGGACTACGACTTCTACATCTCCTCCGGCGGCGGCGTCACCATCGGCGGCGGCGAGATGAGCCTGCAGACCGATTTTGCCGTCGCCTTATTCAGCGAATGCAAAAAGATGATGATTAACACTGCCGTCGAAACCCAGGGCACCACCCCACTTGCCAACTACCAGAAGCTGGCGCCGGTCACCGACACCTTCTTATTCGACATTAAGCAGATTAACAGCGAACACCACAAGGCGATGCTCGGCATCGGCAACGAAGGGATCCGCCGCAATCTCGAATGGCTGGTGGATTCCGGCGCCAACGTCATTGTGCGTATGCCGCTCATTCGCGGCTACAACGACTCATTCGACGCCATTACCGGCGCCATTGATTACGTACAGAAGCTGGCGAAGCGCGGGAATATCCGCCGTATCGACATGCTGCCGTACCACCAGCTGGGACGCAAAAAGTACGAACGCCTGGATATGCCCTACCCGATTAGCCAGGACCCGTCTTATTCGCCGGATGAACTGGACCGGCTGGAAGCCTTCTTCCGGCAATTTGATTTTGATATTCGCTTAGTCCGCCATTAACAGGAGCCGACCATGAAAAGTTTAGGCGTAATTGAAACGCGAGGATGGGTCGCCGCCATTCAGGCCGTCGACGCCGCCTGTAAAGCCGCGGGAGTGACCTGCATTGGCTATCGCAAACCAGGCTCCGGGCTGGTGAGCGTCTGCTTTGAAGGGGAAATCAGCGCCATCCACACCGCTATCGAACGCGGCGTGGCGGTTGCCGGCGCCGAGCACACCGTGAAGTCGCTGGTCATTGCCCGTCCGGAGCGCTGCGTGGTTGAAGCGTTAAGCAACCTCAAAGGCAACCCTCCGCGCGAGGAAAAAACGGACGAACCGGTGGTTATCACCGCCCCGGAACCCATCGTTCCGCCCGCTATCCCGAACGAAGCGGAAGATAAGCACCCTGCGCTGAAGAAAGGGAAGAAGTCATGATCGACACTTTGCTTCGCGAAAAAATCGTCGCCCGCCTGAGCGCAACGGCGCCGGCGATCCCGGTGGGGATCTCCAACCGCCACGTCCATCTCGCGCAACAGGACGTTGAGGCATTGTTCGGTAAAGGCTACAGCCTGACGCCGTTCAAACCGCTGCGCCAGCCGGGGCAGTTTGCCGCCCAGGAGTGCGTGACCGTCGTCGGGCCGAAGGGCTCGCTGACCAACGTTCGCGTCCTCGGCCCGACCCGCCCGGTATCGCAGCTGGAAGTGTCGCGCGCCGACTGCTTCACGCTCGGCATTCAAGCGCCAGTTCGTGAGTCCGGTCAACTGGAGAATGCCGGTAGCGCGCTGCTGATTGGCCCCGCCGGTCACGTTGAGCTCCATTCTCAGGTGATCTGCGCCTGGCGGCATATTCATATGTCGCCGCAGGACGCGCGCCAGCTCAACGTCAGCAATGGCCAGAAGGTCAGCGTGCGCAGCAACGGCGAGCGCCAGCTGACTTTCGATGAAGTGGTGGTGCGGGTGCGCGATGACTTCGCGCTGGAATTTCACATCGACACCGAAGAAGCCAATGCCGCCGGGTTAAAAAACGGCGCGCAGGTGACGCTCATCGGCTAACGGAGGCTCGCCATGACCGACGAACAGATTGAAGGTGTAGTTGCGCGGATTTTGCAGCGCCTGCGGCCGCCGGTACTGGTGATGGTGACCGCCGCAGACGGCTACCGCACAGCTATCCGCCAACGCCTGGCGGGAAGCGGCTATCCGCTGCGCCTCGCGCTGGAGGAGGGTCTCGCTGACGCCGCCGCCTGGCGAGAGGTGGGCGAGATTATCCCGTCATCGACCTGGCTGGATGTCCTGCCGTCAGCGCCGTGGCGGGCGGTACTGCTGCCGTTTCTCGATTATCCGCAAGCCTCGGATCTGCTGAACGGCACCCTGCGCAATCCGGTTTCCCGCTGCGCGCACGAGGCGCTGCTGGCGGGTATTCCGGTTCTGGCCCTGCGCTACCACTGCGATCCGCACAGCGAGCTCAACCAGCTGCGCGGCGCGCAGGCCGGCAGCGCCTATGCCGGGCATCTGCAGGCCACGCTGGCTCGTCTGGAAGCCTGCGGCGTCTTCCTCGGCACCATGAATGAGCTGCTGGCGAAGCTGGACGCGCCCACCGCGCCGGCCGCCGCCAGCAGCGAACCGCGCCGTTATCTTACCGTCACAGACGTGGTGAATAATCCGGCGCTGGCGGCGGCCCCGCGCGCTCAGCTGACCGATGCGGCCATTGATTACTTAAAAAACAGAAAGATATGACCTTACCCAACGAAAAACCTGGAGCTTAACGATGTCTTCGAAAACAAAATGCTGGTTATGGATGCTGCTGGTTATCCTCTCCGAAACCTCGGCAACCTCGACGTTAAAAATGTTCGGTAGCAGCGAAGGCGGCAGCAAAATGCTGCTGCTCGGGCTGCTGATTGCGCTTTACTGCACCTGCTATTACTCGCTCTCAAGGGCGGTGAAAGATATCCCGGTCGGTCTGGCGTACGCCACCTGGTCCGGCACCGGCATTCTGGTGGTCTCGACGCTGGGAATGGCATTCTACGGCCAGCACCCGGATACCGCCGCCATCATCGGCATGGCGGTGATCGCCAGCGGCATCATTATCATGAACCTGTTCTCGAAAATGGGCTCCGAAGCGAGCGAAGAGGCGGCGGCCGCCGCGCCAGCCGCCGCCATGGATAAGAACATCGCTAACTAACAGGAAAGGAATACCCCCTATGTTTAATCTCGGTTTTTTATGGCTGGCGCTGTCTATCGGCTCCGAAATCACCGGCACCTCGATGATCAAAAAGACCAACGGTTTCAGCAAACTGGCCCCTTCGGTGCTGGTGGTCTGCGCCTACGGCCTCTGCTACTTCGCCCTCACCCGCGCAATGAGCACCATCCCTGTGGGCGTGGCCTACTCGCTGTGGTGCGGCTTTGGTATCGTCGGCGTCACCATCTGCTCCATGATCCTCTATAAGCAGAAACCGGACCTGGCGGCCATTATCGCCATGGCGCTGATTATCTCCGGCGGCGTGATCATGAACGTCTTCTCGACCATGTAACAGCGGTCGTTTTATCCTGTTACCCGGCCTGTGCGGGCAGTCAGTAGGCCCGCGCCAGCGCAGCGCCGCCGGGCACTTTACCAAACGGGGTTTACCCCACTATGGTTTCGTGGCAGGATAAAAAGATGAACAGAAACGCGATCGTGACCTTTCCCCGCCGTTGGTGGCTGCCTGCATAACAGGCGGCACGATATACGTTTCCATTTTCAAAGCCGCCGGAAGGCGGCTTTGGTGTTTTCAGGACGTCTTTCGGCTGAACAGTCTGATAAGGAGTTCCTGATGAACCACCCGCAAACCATTCTCACCGGCGACCGCCCCACCGGCCAGCTACATCTTGGCCATTACGTCGGCTCGCTGCGCCAGCGCGTCGCGCTGCAGCACGACCACCAGCAGTTTATCCTGATCGCCGACCTGCAAGGGCTCACTGACAACGGCAGCAATCCGCAAAAAGTTAGCCACCATATCCTCGAAGTGATGGCCGATTATCTGGCCGTCGGCATTGACCCGAGGCTCACCACGATCTGCCTGCAGTCCGCCCTGCCGGCGCTGGCGGAGCTCAGCGCGCTGTATATGAATATCGTCACCGTCGCCCGCGTGGAACGTAATCCGACGGTCAAGAATGAGATTGCCCAGAAAGGATTCGCCCGTTCGCTGCCGGTGGGCTTTCTTGCCTATCCGATTAGCCAGGCCGCCGATATCACCGCCTTCAAGGCCGAGCTGGTGCCAGTGGGCGACGATCAGCTACCGATGATTGAGCAGACCAACGAGATCGTCCATAAGATGAATAGCCTCACCGGCGCGCCAGTGCTGCGCCACTGCAAGGCGCTCCTCAGCGAAGTGAGCCGCCTGCCGGGCGTCGACGGCAACGCCAAAATGTCGAAATCGCTGGGCAATACGCTGACGTTATCGGCCAGTGAAGAGGAGATTCACCGCGCGGTCAGCGCGATGTATACCGACCCGACACACCTGAGAGTCAGCGATCCGGGGCATGTCGACGGCAACGTGGTGTTCACCTATCTCGACGCTTTCCATAGCGATAAGGCACTGGTGGCTGAGATGAAAGCCCACTATCAGCGCGGCGGGCTGGGCGATCGCCAGTGTAAAAATGAACTGGAGACCTGCCTGCAGGCGCTACTGGCGCCGATCCGCGAACGGCGGGCCACCTTTATTCAGGATAAAGGGATGCTGCTGGATCTGCTGCGCCAGGGCAGCGAGCGCGCCCACCAGCTGACGCAGCAGACGCTGCATGAGGTGAAACGTGGTCTGGGGCTGCCGGTGCTGTTCTGAGGTAATGAAATGTTGCCGGTAGTGGATATTTTGTTAACACGTCGACAAGACCCTGACTTTCGTATGGACAAGCCCGCCGCGGATGTTACTATCGCGTTAACGGTAGCTCTCACTATGCGTGTTTCATTAAGGCCAGGATCGCTGATAATGACCACATGAGTAGTACAGCGTTCGGCTGCGCATCGACGCGGTAGAGCGCTGCGTCAGCGGCCCTTCCCCCCTTTATTCGTCCTTCGCAAGGAGGACGCTCCGCCCGCCGGAGGAGACACGCGTATCACTCAGAACAGGGAATCAAGCGAGTCGCGTATGGACAAAATAAAGAAACGTTGGACAGGGTATTTTGTCGGCTTACTGGTGGTACTCGCCGCTGCAGCATGGTGGCTGCTGCGCCCGCCGGGCCTTCCGGAGGGTTTCGCCAGTAGCAACGGACGAATCGAGGCCACCGAGGTGGATATTGCCAGCAAAATCGCCGGACGTATCGACACCATTCTGGTCAAAGAGGGTCAGTTCGTGCGCCAGGGAGAGGTGCTGGCGAGAATGGATACCCGTGTACTGAACGAGCAGCGTCTTGAAGCCGCCGCGCAAATCAAGGAAGCGGAAAGCGCGGTCCTGGCCGCCAGAGCCTTGCTCGATCAGCGGCAAAGTGAAATGCGCGCCAGCGAAGCGGTTGTGAAGCAGCGTCAGGCGGAGCTCGACTCCACAGCGAAACGTCACGTCCGCTCGAATGCCCTGTCGCAGCGCGGCGCCGTCTCCGCCCAGCAGCTGGATGACGATCGCGCCGCGGCAGAGAGCGCCCGCGCGGCGCTGGAGTCGGCGAAAGCCCAGGTCTCCGCCGCCCGCGCCGCCATCGAGGCCGCCCGCACCAGCATTATTCAGGCGCAAACCCGCGTCGAAGCCGCCCAGGCGACCGAGCGGCGGATCCTTGCCGATATTGACGATAGCGAGCTGAAGGCGCCCCGCGACGGCCGTATTCAGTATCGCGTCGCCGAGCCGGGGGAAGTGCTGGCCGCCGGTGGTCGGGTGCTGAACATGGTCGATCTCGCCGACGTCTATATGACTTTCTTTCTGCCCACCGAACAGGCGGGCCTACTGGCGCTTGGCAGCGAAGCGCGGCTGATCCTTGATGCCGCCCCTGATCTGGTGATCCCGGCCAATATCAGCTTTGTCGCCAGCGTCGCGCAGTTTACGCCGAAAACGGTGGAGACCCGCGACGAGCGTCTCAAACTGATGTTCCGCGTCAAAGCGCGCATCCCGCCGGAGCTGCTGGCGCAGCACCTGGAGTATGTCAAAACCGGCCTGCCCGGCATGGCTTACGTGCGGCTGGATAACCAACACTCCTGGCCTGAAGACCTGACGGTGAGGTTGCCGCAATGATATTGACGCCACTGGATACCTCGCCCCCCATTGCCCGGCTGGACAACGTTGGCCAGCGCTTCGGCGCCACCGTGGCGCTGCGGGATATCAGCCTGGCGATCCCGGCGCGGCGCATGGTTGGCCTGATTGGCCCGGACGGCGTCGGCAAATCGAGCCTGCTCTCTCTCATCGCCGGGGCGCGGGCCATTGAGCAGGGTAACGTGATGGTGCTCGGCGGCGATATGCGCGACGTTCATCATCGCCGCGAGGTGTGCCCGAAGATTGCCTGGATGCCGCAGGGTCTGGGGAAAAACCTCTATCACACCCTCTCGGTGTATGAAAACGTCGACTTCTTCGCCCGCCTGTTTGGCCATGATAAAGCCGAACGCGAATCACGTATCCACGAGCTGCTGCAGAGCACCGGGCTGGCGCCGTTTCGCGATCGCCCGGCGGGTAAGCTCTCCGGCGGGATGAAGCAAAAGCTGGGTTTATGTTGCGCCCTTATCCACGACCCGCAGCTGCTGATCCTCGATGAACCTACCACCGGCGTCGACCCGCTTTCCCGGGCGCAGTTCTGGGAGCTTATCGACAGCATTCGTCAGCGCCAGCCGGAGATGAGCGTGCTGGTGGCCACCGCCTATATGGAAGAGGCTGAGCGCTTTGACTGGCTGGTGGCGATGAACGCCGGCGAGGTGCTGGCGACCGGTACCGCTGCGGAGCTGAAAGTGCAGACCGGCAGCCAGACGCTGGAGCAGGCGTTTATCGCCCTGCTGCCGGAAGCGCAGCGCCAGGCGCATAAGGCGGTGGTAATCCCGCCGCGCGACGACCGCGAGGAAGAGATCGCCATCGAAGCCCGTGGGCTGACCATGCGCTTTGGCGACTTCGTCGCCGTCGACCACGTTAACTTCCGCATCGCGCGCGGTGAAATCTTCGGCTTCCTCGGCTCCAACGGCTGCGGCAAATCCACCACCATGAAGATGCTCACCGGCCTGCTGCCCGCCAGCGAAGGCGAAGCCTGGTTGTTCGGCCAGCCGGTCGATCCGAAGGATATCGCCACCCGCCAGCGGGTGGGCTATATGTCGCAGGCCTTCTCGCTCTATAGCGAACTGACCGTCCGGCAAAACCTCGAACTGCACGCCCGCCTGTTTCATATTCCGGACGGCGAAATCCCCGGTCGGGTGGCGGAAATGAGCGAGCGCTTCATGCTCAGAGAGGTGGAAGACGCCCTGCCCACCGCCCTGCCGTTGGGCATCCGTCAGCGTCTGTCGCTAGCGGTGGCGGTCATCCATCGCCCGGAAATGCTGATCCTCGACGAACCCACCTCCGGGGTCGATCCAGTGGCACGGGATATGTTCTGGCAGTTGATGGTCGACCTCGCGCGTCAGGATCGGGTGACCATTTTTATCTCCACCCACTTTATGAATGAGGCGGAACGCTGCGACCGCATCTCGCTGATGCACGCCGGCAAGGTGCTGGCCAGCGATACGCCGCAGGCGCTGGTCGAACAGCGCGGTGCCGCCAGCCTCGAAGAGGCGTTTATCGCCTGGCTCCAGGAGGCGCAGCCAACCGCCGCAGTTCCTGAGGAACCTGCGCCTGCTGCAGCATCCCATCCAGAACGCGCGGCCCCGCGCCAGGCCTTCAGTCTGCAACGGCTGTTCAGCTACAGCCGCCGCGAAGCGCTGGAGCTGCGCCGCGATCCGGTACGTTCGACGCTGGCGCTGCTGGGAACGGTGATCCTGATGTTTATCATGGGCTATGGGATCAGCATGGACGTCGAGGATCTGCGCTTTGCGGTACTCGATCGCGATCAAACCCTCAGCAGTCAGGGCTGGTCGCAGAATATCGCCGGCTCACGCTACTTCATCGAACAGGCGCCGCTGCGCAGTTACGATGAGCTCGACCGGCGGATGCGCGACGGCGAACTGGCAGTGGCGATAGAGATCCCGCCGAACTTTGGCCGCGATATCGCCCGCGGCACGCCGGTGCAAATCGGCGTCTGGGTGGATGGCGCAATGCCAAACCGCGCGGAGACGGTGCGCGGCTACGTGCAGGCCATGCATCTCGCCTGGCTGCAGGAGATGGCCGGCCGGCAGAGCAGCCCACCGCGCGATACCTCGCTCATCTCCATCGAGACCCGCTATCGCTATAACCCGGACGTGAAGAGCCTGCCGGCCATCGTCCCGGCGGTGATCCCGTTGCTGCTGATGATGATCCCGGCGATGCTCAGCGCCCTGAGCGTGGTACGTGAGAAGGAGCTCGGGTCGATCATCAACCTGTACGTGACGCCGACCACCCGCAGCGAATTCCTGCTCGGCAAGCAGGTGCCTTACATCATGCTGGGAATGTTTAACTTTTTTCTGCTGTGTGCGCTGTCGGTCTTCGTTTTTGGCGTATCACATAAGGGCAGCTTCCTGACGCTAAGCCTGGCGGCGCTGCTGTATGTCACCATCGCCACCGGACTGGGACTACTGATCTCAACCTTTATGAAGAGTCAAATCGCCGCCATCTTCGGCACCGCCATCATTACGCTAATCCCGGCGACCCAGTTCTCCGGGATGATCGACCCGGTAGCGTCGCTGGAAGGCCCCGGGCGCTGGATTGGGCAAATCTACCCGACCAGCCATTTCCTGACTATCGCCCGCGGCACCTTCTCCAAGGCGCTGAATCTCAGCGATTTGTGGGGCTCCTTTATTCCACTACTGATTGCAGTGCCGCTGGTGCTCGGGCTGAGCGTGCTGCTGCTGAAGAAACAGGAGGGGTGATGCGCGGATTACGCAATATTTATAATCTTGGCGTCAAAGAGCTGCGTAGCCTGCTGGGTGATAAAGCGATGCTGGCGTTGATCGTGTTTGCTTTTACGGTGTCGGTGTACTCCTCAGCCACGGTGATGCCCGGCTCGCTACACCTGGCGCCGATTGCGGTTGCCGATATGGATAAGTCGCAGCTCTCTTCACGCATCATTAACGCATTCTACCGCCCCTGGTTTCTCGAACCGGAGCTGATTACCGCCGATGAGATGGACGCCGGCCTGGATGCCGGGCGCTACACTTTCGCCATCAATATTCCGCCTAACTTCCAGCGCGATGTGCTGGCCGGCCGCCAGCCGGAAGTGCAGGTCAACGTCGACGCCACGCGCATGAGCCAGGCCTTTACCGGCAACGGCTATATCCGGAATATTATTAGCGGCGAAGTAAACAGCTTCATTGCCCGCTATCGGGACAACAGCGTGCTGCCGGTAGAGCTGGCGATAAGAATGCGCTTTAACCCTAACCTGGAACAGGAGCGCTTTGGCGCGGTGATGGCGATCATCAACAACATCACCATGCTGGCCATTGTCCTCACCGGCTCGGCGCTGATCCGCGAGCGCGAGCACGGTACCATCGAGCATCTGCTGGTGATGCCGGTCACGCCGTTTGAGATCATGATGGCCAAGATCTGGTCGATGGGGCTGGTGGTGCTAGTGGTCTCCGGTTTGTCGCTGGTGCTGATGGTACAGGGGATGTTGCAGGTGCCCATTGAGGGGTCGATTCTACTGTTTATGCTGGGGGTGGCGCTCAGCCTGTTCGCCACTACCTCAATCGGCATTTTTATGGGCACCCTCGCCCGCTCAATGCCGCAGTTGGGGCTGCTAATGATCCTGGTGCTGCTGCCGCTGCAGATGCTCTCCGGCGGCTCCACGCCGCGGGAAAGTATGCCGCAGCTGGTTCAGGATATCATGTTGACCATGCCGACCACCCACTTCGTCAGTCTGGCGCAGGCGATTTTGTACCGCGGTGCCAGCTTCAGTATCGTCTGGCCGCAGTTCTTAACCTTGCTGGCTATCGGAGCGGTGTTCTTTACTATCGCCCTGCTGCGTTTTCGCAAAACGATCGGTCAAATGGCGTAAGGGCTTAAGAAGGGCCGTCGACTTCCGGCGGCCCGAATGGTTTATTTGTGGCGGTTCATAAAGTGGCGCAGACCCCAGGTGAAGGCCATCGCCATGCTGAAGAGAATGAACAGCAACACCACCCAGCTGATGGAGATGCGCAGCAGCGTGCCGGGGGTCATAAACGGCTGCAGATAGACGGTGAAGGACTGGGCGGGTGATTTCCCCAGCAGTTCATACAGGTTATCCGTAAGCCATACGCCGACCCGGCAGAACAGCCAGATTATCGCTGGCCAGCAGAGCAGCACCAGAAAGGTAAAGCGCTCCTGAAGGTAAGTGAAGAGCCGGCGCAACGGCGACCAGTTAAGCAGGATTTTCATTTCTATTCTCATATTGCCAGCCGATAACCAAAGCAGATAACGCAAGGTACGTCGGGCAGCATCCATACAGGCAATCATCCCTCTTTGTATATCAAATTTGCTGTCATATAAACCAGATCAAGTTAACAAAGTGTTAATGATATCGCTCATTAAACCAAAAAACCGGCGAGAAGCATACCCATTGTCGCCATAAATGGGAGTGATGTATTCAGCGGCGGGAATAATTTTGTAATTTCGCTAACGCGTTAATATATATGAAGAAGATGCAGCGCTATTATTTAGCAGAAAACAATATAATAGCGCTGAAATAGAGAGAGGTATTTAATCGTAGCTGCTGATAATTATTTTTCGACTCGTATCATTGGATAAATTCACTGTACGAGTGACCACACCACGCGCGTGATTCGCTATATTTTTCGAGGCAATGAGGTAGGTATTTTTTCCGCAGCGCTGCAGAGGTTGTTTATTCACAATATCAGTATTGCAGGTTTCTGACACGACCCGCCCGGAAAGCGTTAGGTTGGCGGTTTCGGCAGCAAACAGAGGTGAGCTTAATCCATAAGCGAAAATCAGAATCCCAATTAGCGGTTTTTTCATTTAATGTTTAACCAGTTAACAGGATGAAAGATAAGCGAGTTGCTTAATATTTTCTCCGTCAGGAGAGCGATGCATTGGTACATCACGCAGGGAAGATAAACCATAGCATTACTAAGGGCAATGGCAAGATAACCTATTAATGTGATAATTATTGCTGATAGTAGCGAACCGGCATAATGGTCTGCCTGGAGACGGTGCTGCGCACCAGGTTTTGTGGCTCAGGATCCGTAGCCCCGATAAGCGCAGCGCCACCGGGGAGGCATACCCCACACAGCAAAAAACCCCGCACCTTTCGGGACGGGGTTCTTGTTAAAAC
>NZ_JBEAFZ010000078.1:0-101849 GCF_040062415.1 Klebsiella sp. GG_Kp173 | reverse complement strand
ATGTCACTTTGAGTGCCCACACAGATTGTCTGATAAATTGTTAAAGAGCAGTTGCAACGCGGCTTTCAGCTCACCGTTGCGAGGTCCCGTATAATACGTTTTCCTCATTCAGAGTCAAGCCCTTATTTTGCTTTTCTCTGTCGGTTTTCAGCGCTGAACTTCATCGCCGAAACCCTGCTGACCCGGCGGCTCGCTTGCCGTTGTTCCGTGTCAGTGGAGGCGCATTATAGGGAGTTCTGAGACGTTGACAAGCCCTGTTTTCAAAAAATTATTCAACCGTCTCTTTTTTGTGCAAAACGCCGTTAAAGCGGTAATTTTTCCAGCGTCGAGAAGCCATAGCGATGCAAAACGGGTAAAAGTTGTTCCGTTTCTGCCGTCAACGCCATGCAGAATGCTTTATTCTCGTCGCTGGACTTCGCATCCGGCGCTTCATGCTCTAACAGCCAGGCGGTGCGACGGGCAATCGCCGCGCCGGAATCAATCAGCCGCGTGCCTTCCGGCAGAACGCACTGCAGCTCCTCCTGTAAAAGAGGAAAATGGGTGCAGCCCAGCACCACCGTATCCGGCGGCTCCTGCATCCGCAGCCATGGGCGCAGGATACGGCGCAGCTCTTCTAACGGCACAGGCTCGCCGTGCAGCTTCGCTTCCGCCAGCTCCACCAGCTCCGCCGACCCCAGCATCTCAATCCGACATTCATTGGCAAAGCGGTCGATCAGCTCACGGGTATAAGGACGCTTTACGGTACCGCGCGTCGCCAGCAGACCAACAATGCCGTTCGCCGTTAAGCGGGCGGCGGGCTTGATCGCCGGCACCACGCCAACAACGGGGAAGGCGAACTTTTCACGCAGGGCAGGCAGGGAGACGGTACTGGCGGTATTGCAGGCGATCACCGCCAGCGCCAGGGGATAACGCTGCTGGACAGCGGTGACGATTTCCACAACGCGCTCAACGATAAACTCCTCGCTCTTCTCGCCATAGGGGAAGGCAACGTTATCGAAAGCATAGATGTAATGCAGATTCGGCAGCAGCTGCCGAATCTCATTATAAACCGACAACCCACCGACGCCGGAATCAAACACCAGCACGGTGGGACGTGGATCAGAAGGTGTAGCTGCCAGACAAGGTGTATTCCCGTCCTGCAGATTGGTAGCCATAAACTGTCTCGTAATCTTTATCGAACAGGTTGGCTATTTTACCACGAACTGTCAGGTGTGAGGTGACGGGATACGATAAACCGACATCCCAGAGGCTCAACCCACCCATATTGACGGTACGCGAATTGTCGTAATCATAATCGTAGCGCTTGCCGATGTAGTGATACGTCACATCCCACCCCAGATCGTAGACCTGGCCGTTCAGCTCGTATTTCACCTGCTGCTTCGCCCGGCGATAGAGGATCTTGTTAGTTTCATCATCGCGAGGGTCAACATACTGCAGCGTCAGATGGTGCTCCACCGGCCCTGTGGTGACATTTCCCGTCCACTCCAGCCCCTTGATCGTCGCCGACTTGACGTTGTAATAGGCGTTGTTGTCGTAATCGATGAGGTTTTGAATCTCATAGCGATACGCGGAGAGACGCCAGTCGACCGGCCCCGTTAACCCTTCAAGGCCCGCTTCCCACTGCTTCGACTCCTCTGGCTTCAGGTTCGGGTTAGAGGCGATGCCAAAGCGTTCTGCGCCGTACTGCTGCCCGAGGGAGGGGGCGAGGAATCCTGTGCCGTACGAGAGCGTTGTCCGATAACCGTCGATAAATTCCCAGCCAGCCGCCGTCTGCCAGGTACCGTGCCAGCCAAACTGCTCGTCATGATCCTCACGGCCGGAAGCTTCCAGCGTCACGCTGTCAATCTGCTGCTGGCCCGTCAGATAAAGACCGGTGGTATCGCGCTTATACACGTCGGTATTGGTCGTTCCGCTGGATTTCAGCTTCTCCTGTTTCCAGTCTACGCCGCCGCTCACCGCGCCATGGCCCACCACAACATTATTTCCCCACTGGATATAGCGCTGTTCCATATCATCCAGGGTGGTGCCCGCGGCATAGCGGCCAGCGTCGCTGCTGTAGTTGTAATCTTTAATACGCTGATAGTTCGCAATCAGCTGGGAGGAGTAAATTCCGGAGTGGTAGTGCAGACCGGTATCCCAGGATTGGGTATAGGACTGATCTTCATCGTTTCCACCTGCGTAGCCCCAGTTACCCTGGTCATAGTCAGCATTGGCGGAATAACCATAGCCGCGGAAGAATCCCGAGAAGTTATCATCGAACTGATGCTGTACCCCGCCCCACAGCATTTTATTGCGGTAGCCGTCGCGATCGCTGTCGCCGCTATAAGAGGAGTTCGGCTGGACGTTAAACCCTTTGGTGGTCTGATAGGCGCCGGCAGCGGTAACCAGCGTATCGCCAAACCGCTTGTTGAAGGCGCCATCATAGGACTGATAGCCGTTCGTTCCCGCGCCGGCGTTGATCTGCGAACGCTCAGCGTCGGTCATGGTGATAATGTTCACCACCCCGCCGATCGCTCCGGAGCCGTACACCGCGGAGCGCGGGCCGCGGATATATTCCACCCGCTGGACTAAAGAGATAGGGATCTGACTGATATCCACGCCGTTGGAGATCCCCGGACGCGCCATCGGCACACCATCGATCAGCACCAGCACGTGGCGAGCCTCCGTCCCCCGAACATACAGCGAAGCGCTCTGCCCCATGCCGCCATTGCGGGCAATATCGACCCCGGGAAGACGACGCATGACATCGTTTAAATCTTTGGACTGCCAGCGATCGATGTCATCACGCGTCACTATATCGGTCGGCGCCAGCACGGTATTGACCGGCTGTTGAAAACGGTTTGCTGTCACCACCAACGTATCTGAATTGCTATCCTGCGCCCAGCCGGAAAATGCCGTGACGGATAAGGCCGTCATCAGCGAAGCTTTTTTAATCATTGTAAAAGCATCCGAAACAGAAAAAGGATGCCGCAGGTTTTATCAGTTGCTCGCGACGATAAAACCCAGTGCGACGTATTCCGGCAGGTCTTCGGGCTTGGAGGCTGTTTCAAGAAATAATGACTTCCCACGGCTAACCGCAGTGTCTGCACCGAGTGCGCTCATTTCTCACCTTCCTTACCGCTGCGCGTCAGCCCCAGATTTCCACTGGGTTCCCTTTTAACTCACAGGACCGGTAGGCGAATGCTACAATCAGAATCATATAGATGTCCAGACTGCTAATTATATTTCCCGCGGCATTCGAGGCTGGACATCCCCGGCGCTTTCCCTACAATCCCCGCGTACTTATTTTATTCAGGATACATCATGACCCCCGAACACCTTCCTACCGAACAATACGAAGCGCAGCTGGCAGAAAAAGTCGTCCGTTTGCAAACCATGATGGCGCCTTTTGCCGCGCCGGTTCCGGAAGTGTTTCGTTCGCCGGTCAGCCACTACCGTATGCGCGCCGAGTTCCGTCTGTGGCACGATGGCGACGACCTGTACCATATTATTTTCGATCAGCAGACCCGGTCGCGGATTCGCGTTGACAGCTTTCCGGCCGCCAGCGCGCTGATCAATCAGCTGATGACCGCCATGCTGGAGGGCGTGCGCAACAATCCCGTCCTGCGCCATAAGCTGTTCCAGATTGACTATCTGACCACCCTCAGCAATCAGGCGGTCGTCTCGCTGCTGTATCATAAAAAGCTGGACGATGCCTGGCGTGAGCAAGCGGAGGCGCTGCGTGACGCCCTGCGAGCCCAGGGGCTCAATGTGCATCTCATTGGTCGGGCGACCAAAACTAAAATCGAGCTCGATCAGGATTATATAGATGAACGTCTGCCGGTTGGCGGTCGGGAGATGATCTACCGTCAGGTGGAAAACAGCTTTACCCAACCGAACGCGGCAATGAACATTCAAATGCTGGAGTGGGCGCTGGATGTCACCAAAGGAGCGACCGGCGACCTGCTGGAATTGTACTGCGGCAACGGTAACTTCTCGCTGGCGCTGGCGCGTAATTTCGATCGCGTCCTGGCCACCGAAATCGCCAAACCGTCGGTGGCGGCGGCGCAGTACAACATCGCCGCCAACCATATCGACAACGTGCAGATTATCCGCATGGCGGCTGAAGAGTTTACTCAGGCGATGAACGGCGTGCGTGAGTTTAACCGGCTGCAGGGTATCGATCTGCAAAGCTATCAGTGCGAGACCATTTTCGTCGATCCGCCGCGTAGCGGGCTGGACAGTGAAACGGAAAAAATGGTGCAGGCCTATCCGCGCATTCTGTACATTTCGTGCAACCCGGAAACGCTGTGCCGCAATCTGGAAACGCTAAGCCAGACGCATAATGTTACCCGGCTGGCGCTGTTCGACCAGTTCCCGTATACCCATCACATGGAGTGCGGCGTGCTGCTGACCCGGAAATAGGCCAAAAAAAACCGGCAACGTCATATTGCCGGTTTTTTATCACTAGCGGCTTATTCGGCTGCCGTATTTTTGCGGTTACGCATCTTGTAGCCGATCCAGAAGACCATCGCGACGGACAGAACGGCCGGGAAGAAGTTAGAGCCGATATCCGGGTACTCCGCACGCACGACGGTGCTGTACAACAGCACCCCGAGAATAAAAAAAGCGGCGGCCAGGCCCGGTAGCCCAACGGGCATACTGCGATTCTGATAGCGCTGATGCAGACAGTAGACCGTCAGCAGCAGGGATAAGATGGGGAAGACGGAAAACGGAACTATCGAACTGAACAGCGCCGCAAAGGCGCCATTAATAGATAACCCGGCAATCAGCGCCAGCAGCAGCGTACCTTTATCTTGAACTGAGTGTTTCATTGCTCGTCCTTCACGTTATTCGGAATGATGTGACATTTTTTCTTGTTCACGGCGATACCAGTAATACGCGCCTTTCGAGATCATTCTGAGCTGCAGTACCAACCGTTCTTCCAGCTGTCGGCGCTGTTCAGGGCCGACATCCAGCGCTTCCGCGCCAGCGCTAAAAACGATGGTGACCATAGCTTCAGCCTGCGCTTCGGTAAAGGCGCGCGGCATATGGTTTTCGAGTTCTAAATAGTCGGCGAGTTCCGCAATAAAGTGCTGGATCTCGCGTGCGACGGCGGCGCGAAACGCCGCAGAAGTTCCCGAGCGCTCGCGCAGCAGCAGGCGGAAGGCGTTCGGGTTGTTACCGATAAACTCCATAAAGGTCGAGACCGAGGTGCGGATCACGCTGCCGCCTTTGGCAATCCGCTGGCGCGCCTGGCGCATCAGCTGGCGCAGCATCAGTCCGCTCTCATCGACCATCGTCAGGCCTAACTCATCGACATCGCGAAAATGACGATAAAAGGACGTCGGCGCGATCCCTGCTTCCCGCGCCACTTCACGCAAACTCAGGCTGGCGAAACTCCGCTCAGCGCTAAGTTGGCTGAATGCCGCTTCCACCAGCGAACGGCGGGTTTTTTCTTTTTGTTGTGCTCTTACGCCCATCACGATGTATGAATCCTTCCAATAGCCCTGCTGGCACTATACCAGAGATTAAAACTAATCGGTTTGCCCTGGATTGTGAATGATTGTTTACGAGCCGTTTCTGCTTTTATGCCGCAAAAAAGCACAACGATAATTGGGTTAAAGCGCAGCGAATGTTATCATCGTGTTTATTTTATGTATAAAACAGGTGAGTAATGCCATGTCACACTCTTGGGATTATGATGCAATAGTGATTGGTTCCGGTCCTGGCGGCGAAGGCGCCGCCATGGGACTGGTGAAACAGGGAGCACGCGTTGCCGTCATCGAGCGCTACCATAATGTCGGCGGCGGTTGCACCCACTGGGGCACCATCCCGTCGAAAGCCCTCCGCCATGCCGTCAGCCGTATTATCGAGTTTAATCAAAACCCCCTCTACAGCGACCACTCCCGCCTTCTTCGCTCTTCTTTCGCCGACATCCTTAACCATGCCGACAGCGTCATCAACCAGCAGACTCATATGCGCCAGGGATTCTATGAGCGCAACCACTGTGAAATTCTGCAGGGCAATGCCCACTTCGTTGATGAGCATACTCTGGCGCTGGAGTGTCATGACGGCACGGTTGAGACGGTGACCGCGGAGAAATTCGTTATCGCCTGCGGATCTCGCCCCTACCATCCGGCGGATGTCGATTTCCACCACCCGCGCATCTATGACAGCGATTCGATTCTCAGCCTGCAGCATGAGCCGCGCCATGTGATCATTTACGGCGCCGGGGTAATCGGTTGTGAATATGCGTCGATCTTCCGCGGCATGGAGGTGAAGGTCGATCTGATCAACACCCGCGATCGTCTGCTGGCCTTCCTCGATCAGGAGATGTCAGATTCGCTCTCTTATCACTTCTGGAACAGCGGCGTGGTCATTCGCCACAACGAGGAGTATGAGAAAATTGAGGGGGTGGATGACGGGGTGATCATGCACCTGAAGTCCGGCAAAAAACTGAAAGCCGATTGCCTGCTGTACGCCAACGGCCGCACCGGCAATACCGACACTCTGGCGCTGGAAAACATCGGTCTGCAGACCGACAGCCGCGGTCAGCTGAAGGTCAACAGCATGTATCAGACCGCCCTTCCGCACATCTATGCGGTTGGGGATGTCATCGGCTATCCGAGCCTCGCCTCCGCGGCGTACGATCAGGGACGCATTGCCGCCCAGGCGCTGGTGAAAGGCGAAGCCTCAGCGCATCTGATTGAAGATATCCCGACCGGGATCTACACCATTCCGGAAATCAGCTCCGTCGGGAAAACCGAGCAGCAGCTGACGGCGATGAAAGTGCCGTATGAGGTGGGTCGCGCTCAGTTTAAACACCTGGCGCGGGCGCAAATCGTTGGCATGAGCGTGGGAACCCTGAAGATCCTGTTCCATCGGGAGACCAAGGAGATCCTTGGCATTCACTGCTTTGGCGAACGCGCAGCCGAAATCATTCACATCGGCCAGGCGATCATGGAGCAGAAAGGTGGTGGTAACACCATTGAGTACTTCGTCAACACCACCTTTAACTACCCGACCATGGCGGAAGCGTACCGGGTTGCCGCGCTGAACGGCTTAAACCGCCTGTTTTAACGCCTTGTCGAAATGGCCATCCATCGTGCCGCGGATGGCCTCCGCCAGATGTTCGTAGCGGCTGCGCAGCGGTGAGCCCGGACGGTAAACCAGACCGATGGTGCGTCTTGGCTCTGGCTTAATGCACGGCAGGTAGACCACGCCATCGCGTTTTCTTTCCTGCGGCACCGCCAGCGCAGGCAGCAGGGTAATACCGCTGCCTGCCGCTACCATATTGCGCAGCGTTTCCAGGCTGGTCGCGCGGAAGTGGGTATCCTCATCCGCCCCCGCTTCAAAGCAGAAGCCCATCGCCTGATCGCGCAGGCAGTGCCCATCCTCCAGCATCAGCAGCTTTTCACCGGCCAGATCCGACATCGGCACCCGGTCGCGGTTTGCCCACGGATGATCCTCATAGATAGCCAGCATCATCGGCTCATCGAACAGCGGCACCTCGATAAAGGCCTCGCTCTCTTTGACCAGCGCCAGAATGGCGCAGTCGAGCTTACCGCTGTCGAGCTGAGCCAGCAGCTGATGGGTCTGCGCTTCGTGCAGATACATTTCCAGCTTCGGGAAGGTCTGATGCAGCATCGGAATGATGTGCGGCAGCAGGTACGGGCCAATTGTCGGGATCAGGCCGATATGCAGCGGCCCGGACATGGTTTCCCCTTGTTGGCTTGCCATCTCCTTGAGCACTTTTACTTCGCGTAACACGGTACGCGCCTGATCCACCAGCAACAGCCCCGCCTGGGTAAACAGAACCTTACGGCTGGTGCGCTCCAGCAGCATGACGCCAAGCTCATCCTCCAGCTTGCGGATCTGTCCGCTGAGCGTCGGTTGGCTCACATGGCATGAGTCAGCCGCCCGCCGGAAGTGGCGGTGTTCGGCGAGCGCTACCAGGTATTCAAGATCGCGAATATTCATTATTCATCCTCCATCGCCACGATAGTCCATGGCGATAGATAGCATAGCAACGAACGATTATCCCTATCAAGTTTTCTGTTCAATAATACACCCATAAAGACGGTGAACCTCTGAAAACCACTGGCCCGTCACACTGTTTCTCTACCCGAACAACTAAAGCCAACGTGAACTTTTGCGGACCTTGCGTCCGCTTTTTTTTTGCATAAAAAACCCGGCGTCGCTGGGCTCGGCCGGGTCAGGGGGGGCAGATATCTAAGGATTAGCTCAGACGGGCCTTCGCCTCGCCGATAGCCTGCGCCACCTGCTGCGGCGAGACGCCGCCTTTTGCCGCGCGTTTATCCAGGCAGGACTGCAGCGACAGGATCGGATAAACATCGTCCGCAATCACCGGGCTGAATTTCTGCAGATCGGCCAGGGCCAGCGCTTCCAGCGGTTTCCCTTGCGCAATGGCTTCCACCACCGCTTCACCGACAATATGGTGCGCCTCGCGGAACGGTACGCCTTTCGCCACCAGATAATCCGCCAGCTCCGTGGCGTTGGCATAGCCCTGCTGCGCCGCTTCCGCACAGCGCGGACGTTTTACCTGGATGCCATCCAGCACCAGGGTCGCCATATGCAGGCAGTCGAGCCAGGTATCCAGGGCGTCGAAAAGCCCTTCTTTATCTTCCTGCATATCTTTGTTGTAGGCCAGCGGCAGCCCTTTCAGGGTCATCATCATGCCGGTCAGCGCGCCCTGCACGCGACCGCATTTGCCACGGATAAGCTCCAGGGCGTCCGGGTTTTTCTTCTGCGGCATCAGCGAGGAGCCTGAGGTTACGCGGTCGGAAAGCTCGACGAAATTCGCCTCGCCGGAGTTAAAGAAAATCAGATCTTCCGCAAAGCGCGACAGATGCACCATGCCGATAGAGGCATCGGAAAGCAGCTCCAAAACATGGTCACGGTCGGACACGCTGTCGAGGCTGTTGCGGGTGGCGGAGGCAAAGCCCAGCCAGCCGGCCAGCTGTTCACGGTCGATCTCATACGCCGTTCCCGCCAGCGCGCCGCAGCCTAGCGGGCTAACGTCGAGGCGCTTCAGTGCGTCCTGCAGGCGGCTTTCGTCGCGCGCCAGCATTTCGACATAAGCCAGACACCAGTGCGCGAACGTCACCGGTTGGGCGCGCTGCAGGTGGGTGTACCCCGGCATCACCGCGTCCTGGTTCTGCTGGGCCGTCTCCACCAGCGCGCTCTGCAGTTGGCGGTTAGCCGACAGCAGTTCGACAACAGTATCTTTGCACCACAGTTTAAGATCGGTAGCGACCTGGTCGTTACGGCTGCGGCCGGTATGCAGTTTCTTGCCCAACTGGCCCACTTTGTCGATCAGTTTGCCTTCCACCCAGCTGTGAATATCTTCGGCATCGCTGGCGAGGATTTGCTGCGGATTGGCGCGCACCTCTTCCAGTAGCACGTTCAGCGCTTCTTCCAGTTGCTGCTGTTCAGCGGCACTCAGAACGCCGACCGTTACCAGCGCTTTCGACCAGGCGACAGAGCCAACGATATCCTGCTCCGCCAGACGATAGTCGAAGCGCAACGAGTCATTGAACTGTTTAAACCGTTGATCTGCTGCCTGTGTAAAACGCCCGCCCCAAAGTGCCATAACATGCTTCCTTTATTCGTTAGTTCCGCCGGTGGCGTTGTGCCTCCCCGGCCTACGGTCTTGTAAGCCCGGCAGACAACGCGCCGCCGGGCATGAAATCTTAAGCCAGAATACGTGTGCCGATAGGCGTGCCGTTAAACAACGCCGGCAGCTGCTCGGCGTGACGCCAGGAGGCGATGTCCACCGGACGGCCCAGAGCGCGCGCGGCGTCGAGGGCCGCATTCACTTTGACAATCATACCGTCGGTGATAATCCCCTGCTCGATCAGTTGCTCCGCTTTCTCGGCGGTCATCTCGGCAATGCGCTGCCCTTTACCGTCGAGGATACCGCTGACGTCAGACAGCAGAATCAGATCCGCCCCCAGGGTAGCCGCCAACGCCGTCGCCGCCTGGTCAGCATTGACGTTCATCAGCTGGCCCTCGTCAGTCACGCCGATAGAGCTCACCACCGGCAGGTAACCGCCCGCCAGCAGGGTGTTGATCAGCGTCGGAGAGCCCGGCTGCGCCAGCCCGACATGGCCCAGCTCAGCATCCAGCTGCGTCACCTTCACGCTATCGCCATCGCCGAGGAACAGGCCGACAGAGGCCAGACCGTGCTTTTTCGCCCACGCCAGCAGCGTCTTGTTAGCGGTTCCCGCCAGCGCGCCGGTGATGATGTCGATTTGCTCAGCCGGCGTCACCCGCAGACCATTTTTCTTCTGCACCGGCAGATTGAGCTGCTTCATCAGCTCATCCACCACGCAGCCGCCGCCGTGGACGATAATCAGCGGACGCTGGTGCGCTTCACGGTAATTGACCAGCGCGGTAAACAGACGCTCCAGCGCTTCTTCGCTATCGAGTAATACGCCGCCGAGTTTGATAATTAATGGGTTCATCATCACACCTTAAATAAGAGACTGCGTCTCAGCGAAGCCGAAACGAATATTCGCGCACTGCACCGCCTGCGCTGCGGCGCCTTTCAGCAGATTATCTTCTGCCGCGACGACGATGAGATGATCGTCCTGCACGGCAAAACCGATATCACAGAATGGCAGACCTTCGACGCTTTTCACTGCGGGCACGCCTTTATCATATAAACGTACCAGCGGTTTATCGGCGTAAGCCTGCTGGTAAACCGCCGCGATCTGCGCATGGCCAACGCCCGGCTTCAGGCGGCAGGTAATGGTTTCCAGAATACCGCGTTTAAAATTACCCAGGTGCGGGGTAAAAATCACTTTCGCTCCGAGGTGGCTGGCAATCTCCGGCTGATGACGATGGTTAAATATGCCGTACGGCTGCAGGCTGACTTCACAGAAGCTGTTGCCGATCGCGGCTTTGCGTCCCGCGCCGCTCACCCCGCTGGTGGCGTTGATCACTGGCCACTGGTTGAGATCCAGCAAACCGGCATCGATCAGCGGCTTCAGCGACAGCTGCGCCGCCGTTGGGTAGCAGCCAGGCACCGCGATTAACTGCGCTTCTTTAAGCGCATCCGCGCTCCACTCCGCCAGACCATACACCGCCTGTTTGAGCAGGTCGGGATGCTGATGAGTGAAACCATAATATTTTTCGTAGAACGCCCCATCGTTAACGCGGAAGGCACCGGAGAGATCGAACACCACGCAGCCGGCGGCAAGGAACTGCGGCGCCAGATCGTGACTCACTTCGTGCGCGGTGGCGAGAAACACCACGTCCACGCCAGCGCTGAATTCGCTGATATCGGACATCGGCTGCAGCGGCATATCGACAATGCCTTTAAGCTGCGGATGCAGGTCGGAAATTAATTTTCCCGCATCATTGCTTTGCGCGGAGACCGTCAAAGCGGTTATGTTCATATGCGGATGACGATTGATATAGGTCACCAGCTCTGCGCCGGCATAACCACTGGCACCCACAATCAGCGTATTTAACATTGGAAGCGCATCTCCTTACATTCGATGGGTTTTCTTACGCTCAACGATATTGTATTTTTATTCACAATAAATGCATGAATATTGATACTATCACGACCCAAGGTGTGTCAACAATGAAAAACAATTTACCGCCCTTTATCGAGATCTACCGCGCGTTGATCGCCACACCGTCCATCAGCGCGACCGAAGAGGCTCTCGATCAAAGCAATGAGTCTTTAATCAATTTGCTGGCCGGCTGGTTCCGCGATCTCGGCTTCAACGTCGAGGTACAGCCAGTGCCGGATACGCGCCATAAATTCAATCTGCTGGCCAGCACCGGACACGGCGCCGGCGGCCTGCTGCTCGCAGGGCATACCGATACCGTGCCGTTCGATGATGGCCGCTGGACGCGCGACCCGTTCACCCTCACCGAACACGATAACAAGCTCTACGGCCTCGGCACGGCCGATATGAAAGGCTTTTTCGCCTTTATTCTCGACGCCCTGCGCGATGTCGACGTCACCACGCTGAAAAAACCGCTGTATATTCTGGCCACCGCCGACGAAGAGACCAGCATGGCTGGCGCGCGCTATTTTGCCGAAACCACCCAGCTGCGCCCGGACTGCGCCATCATCGGCGAGCCCACCTCCCTGCAGCCAATCCGCGCCCATAAAGGACATATGTCCAACGCGATCCGTATTCAGGGCCAGTCCGGCCACTCCAGCGATCCGGCGCGCGGGGTCAACGCGATCGAGCTGATGCACGACGCCATTGGTCGAATTATGCAGCTGCGCGATCTGCTAAAAGAGCGCTACCACTTCGAGGCGTTCACGGTCCCTTACCCAACCCTCAACCTCGGCGCCATCCATGGCGGCGATGCCTCAAACCGTATCTGCGCCTGCTGTGAACTGCATATGGACATCCGCCCGCTGCCGGGGATGACCCTCAACGACCTTAATGGTCTGCTGGGCGAGGCGCTGGCCCCGGTCAGCGAACGCTGGCCAGGCCGCCTGACGGTCTCGGAGCTGCATCCGCCGATCCCCGGCTATGAGTGCCCACCAGACCATAAGCTGGTGCAGGTGGTTGAGAAACTGCTTGGCGCCCAGACCGACGTGGTGAACTACTGTACCGAAGCGCCGTTTATCCAGACACTGTGCCCAACGCTGGTTCTCGGCCCGGGCTCGATCAACCAGGCCCATCAGCCTGACGAGTTTCTGGAGACGCGCTTTATCAAGCCGACGCGGGAGCTGATTAGCCAGGTGGTCCACCACTTCTGCTGGCACTAAAATCGCCCTCTTTTTCCGTCCCGTTCTCCCGGGGCGGAACGGTGACGATCGTCACATTTCCATAAGCGATGCTTATCCAGCGCCCCCTGAGTTAAATTTCGCAAATTACGGGTATTTACTCGTTTGCTGAAGCGATTTCGCAGTAATTGACGTGGGGGTATTTACGTGGCTTTATAAAAGACGGGTTGCTTATCCGTTGCTCACGTTCCAGCGCAGCGGATATAACAAAATAAAATGAGATGGGGTGTCTGGGGTAACATGAACGAACAATATTCCGCATTGCGTAGTAATGTCAGTATGCTCGGCAAGGTGCTGGGCGATACCATCAAGGATGCACTGGGAGAAAATATTCTTGATCGTGTCGAAACTATCCGTAAGTTGTCCAAATCTTCACGCGCCGGCAACGAAGCTAACCGCCAGGAGCTGCTGACCACGCTGCAGAATTTGTCTAACGACGAACTGCTGCCGGTAGCCCGTGCCTTCAGCCAGTTCCTGAATCTGGCTAACACCGCTGAGCAGTACCACAGCATTTCGCCGAATGGCGAAGCGGCCAGCAATCCGGAAGTCATTGCGCGTACCCTGAGAAAGCTCAAAGACCAACCCAATCTCAACGAGGAGACCATCAAAAAAGCGGTGGAATCTCTGTCCCTGGAGCTGGTGTTAACCGCCCACCCGACCGAGATCACCCGCCGGACGCTGATCCATAAAATGGTGGAAGTGAACAACTGCCTCAAGCAGCTGGATAACAAAGATATCGCGGACTACGAGCACCACCAGCTGATGCGCCGTCTGCGCCAGCTGATCGCCCAGTCCTGGCATACCGATGAAATCCGTAAGCACCGTCCTTCCCCGGTCGATGAAGCCAAATGGGGCTTCGCGGTGGTGGAAAACAGCCTGTGGGAGGGGGTGCCTAACTACCTGCGCGAGCTGAACGAACAGCTGGAAGCCAACCTTGGCTATCAGCTGCCGGTGGACTTCGTCCCGGTGCGTTTCACCTCGTGGATGGGCGGCGACCGCGACGGCAACCCGAACGTGACCGCCGACATCACTCGCCACGTGCTGCTGCTCAGCCGCTGGAAAGCGACCGATCTATTCCTTAAAGATGTGCAGGTGCTGATCTCCGAGCTGTCGATGGTGGAGTGTACCGACGAATTGCGTGCCCTGGCCGGCGCCGAGGGCGCTCAGGAACCGTACCGTTACCTGATGAAAAAACTGCGCGCTCAGCTGATGGAAACCCAGGCCTGGCTGGAAGCGCGTCTGAAAGGCCAGAAGCTGCCGAAACCGGCGGGACTGATCACGCAGAACGAGCAGCTGTGGGAGCCGCTGTACGCCTGTTATAAATCGCTGCAGGCCTGCGGCATGGGCATTATCGCCAACGGCGAGCTGCTCGACACCCTACGCCGCGTGAAGTCTTTCGGCGTACCGCTGGTGCGTATTGATATTCGCCAGGAAAGCACCCGCCACACCGAAGCGCTGGGTGAAATGACCCGTTACCTCGGGATCGGCGATTACGAAAGCTGGTCAGAAGCCGACAAACAGGCTTTCCTGATCCGCGAACTGAATTCCAAACGTCCGCTGCTGCCGCGCCAGTGGGAGCCGAGCGAAGAGACCCGCGAAGTTCTCGACACCTGCAGAGTGATCGCCGAGGCGCCGCGCGGATCGATCGCCGCCTACGTGATCTCGATGGCCAAAACGCCATCCGACGTGCTGGCGGTTCACCTGCTGCTGAAAGAGGCCGGGATTGGCTTCGCCCTGCCGGTGGCTCCGCTGTTCGAAACGCTGGACGACCTGAACAACGCCAACGACGTCATGACCCAGTTGCTGAATATCGACTGGTACCGCGGCTTTATCCAGGGCAAACAGATGGTCATGATCGGCTACTCTGATTCCGCGAAAGACGCAGGGGTGATGGCCGCCTCCTGGGCGCAGTACCAGGCGCAGGATGCGTTGATCAAAACCTGTGAGAAAGCCGGGATCGAACTGACGCTGTTCCACGGTCGCGGTGGCTCCATTGGCCGCGGCGGCGCGCCGGCCCACGCCGCGCTCCTCTCACAGCCGCCGGGAAGCCTGAAAGGCGGCCTGCGCGTTACCGAGCAGGGTGAGATGATCCGCTTTAAGTACGGCCTGCCGGAAGTCACCATCAGCAGCCTGTCGCTCTATACCAGCGCGATCCTCGAAGCCAACCTGCTGCCGCCGCCGGAACCCAAACCGCAGTGGCGCGACATCATGGCCGAGCTGTCCGACGTGTCGTGCAAGATGTATCGCGGCTATGTGCGTGAAAACAAAGATTTCGTGCCTTACTTCCGCTCCGCCACTCCGGAGCAGGAGCTGGGCAAACTGCCGCTGGGTTCGCGCCCGGCAAAACGTCGCCCGACCGGCGGCGTCGAGTCGCTGCGCGCCATTCCGTGGATCTTCGCCTGGACCCAGAACCGCCTGATGCTTCCGGCCTGGCTGGGCGCTGGCGCTGCGCTGCAGAAGGTAGTCGAAGGCGGAAAACAGAGTGAACTGGAAGCGATGTGTCGCGACTGGCCGTTCTTCTCCACCCGCCTCGGCATGCTGGAGATGGTTTACTCGAAGGCCGACCTGTGGCTGGCGGAGTATTACGATCAGCGCCTGGTGAAACCGGAGCTGTGGGCGCTGGGTACCGAGCTGCGCAAGCTGCTGGCTGCCGATATCAACGTCGTGCTGGCCATCGCCAACGACTCCCATCTGATGGCTGACCTGCCGTGGATCGCCGAGTCTATCCAGCTGCGTAATATCTATACCGACCCGCTGAACGTCCTGCAGGCGGAACTGCTGCACCGTTCACGCCAGGCTGAAGAAGAGGGCAAAGACCCGGATCCGCGCGTTGAACAAGCGCTGATGGTCACCATCGCCGGCGTCGCCGCCGGTATGCGTAACACCGGCTAATCAATGTCTTTCCCCCGGCCGCCCGGCCGGGGGATTTTTCACCCGTTTTAGTGGTGCAACATCTCATCAACGATCTGTTCTTTATGCAGCGCATACGGATAATAGGTCGGCCAGTTATCCATCTCTTTCAACAACGCTTCCTGTGATTCATTGCCCATGAAAATATGGAAATGCTGCGATTTACGCGGACCAATGATATGGTCGCTGAACTGGACATATTTTGGCGCGTTGGCATCGCCCTGCTGGCACTCGAACAGATAACGTACGCCCTTCTTACCGGAGGCGTAATGCAAAATTTTGTAGCCTGAATAGCGGTATTTGCAGCTGTTGACGGTCTCGCCGACGTGGAACTCAATCACGTCATCTTCAATGCCAATCTGTTCCACATCGGTGGCGTAGCCCTTCTTATAATAGGCGCGATACTCCTCCACGCTCTTGCCGCCGGGCTTTTTCGCCTTCTGCTCCAGCACCGGATCGAGATCGCCGTTGAGCAGATATGGGTTCACCGACTGCCAGACGCCCTCCCAGTCGCTCAGCGCGCGGTCCTGCACATCTTTATCCGCAAAAATGCCTTCGCTGGCCTGACGCTCCACTTCGGTTAGCGCCGGCCCATGGCTATGGTTGCCGTGGGCGAACGCCTGGGCGCTGGCGAGCGCCATGCCGAGTCCCAAGGCCAGCAGGGGGATCTTTCTGGTCATTACTCTCTCCTGAGTTTGTTATCAATGGCGACAAATTGTTACGATATAACATATCTTAAGTGAGAAGCAATAGCGACAGGCTGGCGCTTTTACCGCTGGAATAATGTCCGGTATGATGAAAAGGGTGATGCGCGGGGCGGAACAATGATGGACAACGATATCAATCAACTTATTGATGCATTGCTAAAAAAGCAGACCAGCCTCGGCCAGGTTTATTTCGCCGGCGAGACGCGCTCGCCTGCTGAACCGGTGGTGCAGGTTGATTTTCCCCGTCTGAATATCCTCCTCGATGGGCAATTGCGCGACCAGGCGCTCGGCGATAACGCCCCGCCCCTGGAGACCCATGACGTGCTCTATATTCCTGGCGATAGCTGGAACTGCCCACAGTGGCAGGCGCCCTGCCTGCTGTTAAGCATCCTGTTCGCTAAGCAGCAGCTGGAGTGCTCGCTGCAGCACTGGAATGGCAAGACGATCGCCGTTGTTGAAAAACTACAGGCGCTGCGTCGCGGGCCGCGCGTCGGTTCCTTTCTGCTGCAGGCGCTCAACGAGATCCGGATGCAGCCGCAGGAGCAGCAAACCGCCCGCAGCATCGTCATCAGCCTGCTCAGCCACTGCCATGATCTTCTCGGCAGCCAGGCGCAAACCTCCTCGCGCAGCCAGGCGCTGTTCGAGGCAATCCGTCAGTACATCGAGGTCCATTACCCGGAGCCGCTGAGCCGGGAATCGGTCGCCCAGGCGTTCTATCTCTCTCCTAACTATCTTTCTCATCTGTTCCAGAAATGTGGGCCAATGGGCTTCAATGAATATCTGAACCACATTCGTCTCGAACAGGCCCGTATGCTGCTGAAGGGCCACGATATGAAAGTGAAAGACATCGCCCATGCCTGCGGCTTCGCCGACAGTAACTACTTCTGCCGCCTGTTCCGCAAAACCACGGAACGCTCGCCGTCTGAATACCGCCGCCAGTACCATAGCCAGCTGACAGAAAAATCATCCCCGGCAAAAAACTAGATTTTTGTGTGTTAAACCTGACTTTTGTGCGCGCTATAGTTTCCTCTCATCCCAGGCAGCGTCGATAAATGTGATCTAAATCATCCTTAATCGCGATGCGTACATTTATCCAGTTTTTGGCAAATTTGTCATCTGGCGATCCTTCAAACGAAAGCCGTATGCTTACCTCAACGACAGCACCGAATTAAGCATTGAGGAAAACACTATGGAACTCTATCTGGATACCGCCAACGTCGCCGAAGTGGAACGCCTGGCCCGCATCTACCCGCTGGCCGGGGTGACCACCAACCCGAGCATTATCGCCGCCGGAAAAACACCGGTCTGGGATGTACTGCCGCGCTTGCAAAAAGCCGTTGGCCCGGAAGGGATTCTGTTTGCGCAGACCATGAGCCGCGATGCGCAGGGCATGGTGGCAGAAGCCAAACGCCTGAGCAACGCCGTGCCGGGCATCGTGGTCAAAATCCCGGTCACCGCCGAAGGCCTCGCCGCTATCAAGCTGCTGAAGAAGGAAGGCATCCCAACCCTTGGCACCGCCGTCTACAGCGCCTCACAGGGTCTGCTGGCCGCGCTGGCCGGCGCAAAGTACGTCGCGCCTTACGTTAACCGCGTCGACGCTCAGGGCGGGGACGGCATCCGCATGGTGCAGGAGCTGCAATCCCTGCTGGAAATGCATGCGCCCGAAAGCAAAGTGCTGGCGGCGAGCTTCAAAACGCCCCGTCAGGCACTGGATTGCCTGCTGGCTGGCTGCGAAGCCATCACCCTTCCACTAGATGTAGCGCAACAAATGCTCGGCACCCCTGCGGTAGAGTCAGCCATAGAGAAGTTTGAACAGGACTGGAATAACGCCTTTGGCACGCTGAACCTGTAACCGGACCCGCGCGCCGCCTGCGGGCGGCATCACGGTCATCGAGGAGGAATCGTAATGGATCGCATTATTCAATCACCAGGCAAATACATTCAGGGCGCAGGCGCCATCAAGCGCCTTGGCGACTATCTGAAACCGCTGGCCGAACGCTGGCTGGTCGTTGGCGATAAATTCGTGCTGGGATTCGCGGAAGAGATGCTACGCAAAAGCCTGGCCGATGCCGGCCTGGCGGCGGAAATCGCGCCGTTTGGCGGTGAATGTTCGCATAATGAAATCAATCGCCTGCGCGATATCGCCGGCAGTGCGAAATGCACCGCCGTGCTGGGGATCGGCGGTGGTAAAACCCTGGATACCGCGAAAGCGCTGGCCCATTTTATGAAGGTGCCGGTGGCGATCGCCCCCACCATCGCCTCCACCGATGCGCCGTGCAGCGCGCTGTCGGTGATTTACACCGACGAAGGGGAGTTCGACAGCTATCTGATGCTACCGCACAACCCTAACATGGTCATTGTCGATACGCAGATCGTTGCCGGCGCGCCGGCTCGCCTGCTGGCAGCCGGAATTGGCGATGCGCTGGCCACCTGGTTCGAAGCCCGCGCCTGCTCACGCAGCGGCGCCACCACCATGGCGGGCGGGAAATGCACCCAGGCGGCGCTGGCGCTGGCCGAGCTGTGCTACAACACCTTACTCGAAGAGGGTGAAAAAGCGATGCTGGCCGCTGAACAGCACGTGGTCACTCCGGCGCTGGAGCGGGTGGTGGAAGCCAACACCTATCTGAGCGGCGTCGGTTTTGAAAGCGGTGGCCTGGCGGCAGCCCACGCGATTCATAACGGCATGACGGCCATCCCTGACGCTCACCACTATTATCACGGTGAAAAAGTGGCGTTCGGCACCCTGACGCAGCTGGTGCTGGAAAACGCGCCGGTGGAAGAGATCGAGACCGTCGCCGCGCTATGTCACAGCGTTGGGCTGCCGATCACCCTGGCGCAGCTGGATATCAAAGGCGACATTCCGACCAAGATGCGCCTGGTGGCGGAAGCCGCCTGCGCTGAAGGCGAAACCATTCACAATATGCCGGGCGGGGTTAACTCCGACCAGGTCTACGCCGCGCTGCTGGTCGCCGACCAATATGGCCAGCGCTTCCTGCAGGAATGGGAATAATCCAGAGCAAAACAAAACACCCGGCGTCAGCCGGGTGTTTTTTATGTTTATCTGCCGGACGTGTCGCCCACTGGCGGCGGAAACGGCAAGCACTCAGGCCGGACGCACGCCCAGCGTATGGCAGATGGCGTAGCTCATTTCGGCGCGGTTCAGGGTGTAGAAGTGGAAATCTTTTACCCCTTCCCGACTTAAAATCTTCACCATGTCCATAGCGATGTTAGCCCCCACCAGCTGACGGGTTTCGGCATCGTTATCCAGACCTTCGAACATTTTCGACATCCACACCGGGATACGAACGTTGGTCATATCCGCAAACTTTTTCGCCTGTTTAAAGTTGGATACCGGCAGGATACCCGGAATAATTTCCACGTCGATGCCCGCTGAGACGCAGCGATCGCGAAAACGCAGGTAGCTTTCCACATCGAAGAAGAACTGGGTGATCGCGCGGTTGGCGCCTGCCTCGACTTTGCGTTTCAGGTTGAGTAAATCCGCCTGCGCGCTTTTCGCTTCCGGATGCACTTCCGGATACGCGGCGACAGAGATATCGAAATCCCCCACCTCTTTCAGCAGGCTGACCAGATCGGCGGCATACATCTCCGGTTTACCGCTGCCCGGCGGCAGGTCGCCGCGCAGCGCGACGATATGGCGGATGCCGTTGTTCCAGTAATCCTGGGCGATAGTGCGCAGCTCATCGCGAGTCGCATCGATACAGGTCAGGTGCGGCGCCGCTTCCAGACCGGTTCGCTCTTTAATGCCCTTGATGATGCTGTGGGTGCGATCGCGCTCGCCGGAGTTCGCGCCATAGGTCACCGAGACAAACTTCGGTTTCAGACTGCTCAGGCGATCGATGGATTTCCACAGGGTTTGCTCCATTTCACTGGTGCGCGGCGGAAAGAATTCAAAGGACACATTAATCTGGCCCTGGACTTCCGCCAGGCTCTGATTCAGGGCTTCCCGCTGATTGGCGTGAAAAAAGCTCATACCTTACCTCATCAATCGCATGTAATGGCTGTTGTATTGCGAACTTCTATACGTTTAGACGTCCAGATGTAAAAATGACGGAAAAGCGCGCGGGCGTCAATAGAAAAATCTGCGTAAAGAGTGAGGAAAAGGCGGCCAATATGAAAAAAATTCATCTTCCGGCCAGAATGGATGCCGCGCAGGAAGAATTCGATCCGATGAAATTTGAAGCAGTTCAAAAAACCAGCATCTCCCCATGTTGGCCATAGCGATTGTTATTGCAGCCGCTTATCGCTTGGTTCAGAGTAAGTAGAACGTTCTACTAGAACGTTCTACTTACGCAATAATGCTTATAAAATCTATTCGGGGATATCACCATGAGTCTGTGGTCAGGGTTCATAAAATCATTATCAAAACTGTCGATGATCGGCCGCGCCTTGATGCTGCCGATTTCGCTCCTCCCGGCCGCCGGCTTACTGTTGGCCTTCGGGGATAAATTCCATATGCCCTTGATGATGAACGCCGGCGGTATCATTTTTGATAACCTGCCAATGCTGTTCGCAATTGGTTCAGCCGTGGGGCTGGCATCAGAATCGGGTATCGCTGCGCTGTCGGCAGCCGTCTCCGTCTTCATCACTAATATCACCATTAGCACTGTGCTCGGCATTACGCCGGAGATGGCCTCTCAGGGCGGAAAATATGCCATGGTCGTCGGCATCCCGACGCTGCAGATGGGGGTTTTTGGCGGTCTCATCTGCGGTATTCTCGCGGCGTGGTGTTATAACCGCTTCCATGCGATGCAGTTGCCTGAGTTCCTTGGCTTCTTCTCGGGTAAGCGTTTCGTGGCGATCGCCACGGCATTTCTCTCATTTATCCTCGGCCTGCTGTTGCCTTATGTCTGGCAACATATCCAGGCCGGTATTGACTCACTGTCGATGGTGGTAAACGGCGACAACCAGGCCGCATCGACCTTTATTTTCGGCCTCGTTGAACGGGCGCTGATCCCACTGGGACTGCACCACATATGGTATCCCTCCTTCTGGTACTCTTTCGGCGATTACACCACTCAGGCAGGCCAGGTGATCCACGGCGACCAGACCATCTGGTTTAAAATGCTGGAAGAAGGGGTGAAATCTTTTAGCTCCGATAGCTACCAAAACGCTGGGAAGTTTATGCAGGGGGAATTCCCGCTTATGCTGTTCGCGCTTCCAGCTGCCTGTCTGGCGATGTATCACGAAGCGCATACTAAGAATAAAAAAATCGCGGCCGGTATTCTCTTCTCTGCCGCGCTGACCTGCTTCCTGACCGGCATTACCGAACCCGTAGAATTTACCTTTATCTTCGTGGCGCCGATCCTGTACGTCTTCAACGCCATCATGGCGGGGCTCTCGTACATGACAATGTATCTGCTGCATGCGCATATCGCTAAATCCTTCTCGGCGGGGCTAATTGACTATATCTCCTTCGGTATTCTGCCGTCGCTGAACGGCTATCAAACCCACTTCCTCAACGCGGTTATCGTTGGCGTGCCGATGGGGCTGATTTATTATTTCACCTTCCGGTTCGTTATCCGTCGCTTTGATGTGAAAACACCAGGCCGTACCGATATCACTGTCACCGCCGATGATAAAACCGACGCGGAGCTGGCAACGGAGATCGTCAATCTTCTCGGTGGTTCACAAAATATCGATTCCGTCGGGGCTTGTATCACCCGCTTGCGCCTGGAAGTGGCTGAGCGCGATGCGGTTGATAAAGATGGCCTCAACGGCATCGGCGCACGCGGGGTGGTCTTCGTCGGCGATAACGGCATCCAGATTATTTTTGGCGCCAGGGCGCAATTTATCGCGCAAACCATGTCGGGGATGATTGGCAAATAACAAGAAGGTGTTATGGTGTGGAAGTAGGCTTACCGTGGGTAAGCCTATGTCTGCGATCTGACGGTAATACACGCGTTGTCATGGAGCGATTTTGAAGAAAGTCAGCATTATAGATGTGGCGAAACTGGCCGGCGTCTCCGTTTCGACGGTGTCGCTGGTATTACGCCAGAAAGGGAAGATCTCCGACGCCACCATCGAAAAAGTCAACGCGGCCATCCAGGAACTTGGCTATGTACATAACGTCGCCGCCGCTAACCTTCGCGCCAATACCACCAATTTGATCGGCCTGATCCTGCGCGACTTCAACGACAGTTTTTCCATTAAAGTGATGGCGAATATCGTCCAGGAGCTGGAGAAGCAAGGCTATATGGTGATCCTCGGCCAGCCGCGCGACGATCATGACTATCTGGCCCGCTGCCTGCTGTCGTTTAAACAGCAGGGCGTCGCCGGCGTGATATATCTGGATGCCGATACCACCAGCAATGCGCTGCCTGCGGCGTTACAAGCATGTCCTCTGCCGCTGGTCGCCGTCTCGCAAACGCCGCTCTCCGGCCATCATGACCAGGTGGTCCGCGATAATCGCCAGGCCGCCAGTATCGCCGCCCGCTATTTGATTGAACGCGGCCATCGCTACATCGCCTATATTGGCGGACAGGATAATGACCTGATTCGTCAGCAGCGGCTGCTTGGCTTATACAGTACGCTGGAGAAAAACGGCATGACCGTACGGGAGGAATTTGCTCCTGCCTGCAGCGACAATACGCAGGCTGCCAGTATCGCTACCCGCCAGTTGCTGGAAAAAAATAATGCCATTACCGCCCTGCTGTGCCACTCACCGGATGCAATGATTGGCTGCCTCAGCGGCATTCATCAGGTTGGACGCACGGTGGGAAAAGATGTCTTTCTCACTCAGCAGGTGGCGCTGGTGGGTTTTGAAGACATGATGCACGTGAATTTGACCTCGCCATCCTTCACTTATGTCTCTTCCGCCAGCGAAGAGACAGGACGTCAGGTAGCCTCGCTCATTATCCGCAAAATCAAAGAACCTGCCCTGCCGACCCAGCGCATTACCCTTTCCGGACAGCTGGTGGCTCGAGAGTCAGCCTGAGGCTAGCCAGTCGTCAGGTGCTCATCCAGCAGTGAGAGCCATTGCTGCACGGATTCTGCCTGGTGAGGCGCATAGATCACCCCAAGGCTTAACGGCATGCTGTCGCCTTCAGCGACAGGACAGAACACCACCCCCTGACGCTGGATTGCGGAAAAGGACGCCGGCAGGAGGATCATGCCTTCCCCACGCGCAATTCTCGCCAGCAGCACATCATGTTCGGCAGGCTCTTCCACATAAGCGGGGGTATAGCCAGCCCGGTCGAAAATGCGTCGCGTGTAGTCAAAGAAATCGGGGTTACGCTCACGTTTAAACCAGAACAACGGCCGGTGATTGAGCGCGCTTAGCGTTAACGCTGGTGTGGCGGCTTCCGGCCAGGAGGCTGGCACTGCCGCGATGAGCGGCTCCTGATACGGCAATGAGTGCAGGTGCAGCCCTTCAGTATTGAGCGGCAGCGCAACCAGCGCCGCATCGAGTTTGCCTTTGCGCACCTGCTGAGCCAGCGCCGGTGAAGCGTGGCGGGTGATATGCAACGCGCGGGTATGTTCGCTCAGCGCAAATTCAACAGCGGCGAAAATGCCTTGTTCGAAGGCGGTCGTCACGCCCAGACGCAGAGACGGCGGTGAGTGAACGGAGAGCTCACTCAATGCCGCCAGCGTGCGTTCCTGGAGCGCCAGCATGGGCCGAATCATTGCCAGCACCTCTCTGCCCGCGTCGGTAAGGATCAGGCCTTTGCTATGGCGCTGAAACAGCGTCACCCCCAGCTGCGCTTCCAGATGGCGCATATGGCGACTCAGCGGCGGCTGCGAGATAAATAACCGCTGCGCCGCCCGGCTGATGTTATTTTCCTCCGCCACCACCGCAAAGGCGCGCAGCAGGCGGATATCGAGAGAATGCAATCGCGAAGTTGTCATACTGAAAAGGTATCACGAAAAGGGTATTACTCAAGTCCGGCAAACTTCCCTACCCTTCCTCTCAACGCTTCATCACAGAGAGGAAAAAACGATGTCCAGCGAACGTTATATCACCGGTCAGGAAATGCTTCAGCGCGTGGACGGTCACGGCGGGGAAGCCGTCGTCGACAGCCTGCGGGATATCGCCCCCGACTTCGCCCGCTATCTGATTGAGTTCCCCTTCGGCGATATTTACGCCCGGCCAGGACTTGATTTGCGCAGCCGGGAAATCGCCACCATCGCCGCGCTCACCGCGCTGGGTAACGCCGAGCCGCAGCTGAAAGTGCATATTGCCGCGGGATTAAATGTTGGTCTGACGCAAGAGGAAATTACGGAAGTGATCATGCAGATGGCGGTCTACGCCGGATTCCCGGCGGCGCTAAACGGCCTGTTTGCCGCTAAAGCGGTTTTTGCGGCGCACTAACAAAAAAGACCAGGCCTGGCCTGGTCTTTTTCTCGGGATTACAGCAGCTGCGCCAGACGGTTAATATCCGACTGGATCGCCCCGGCGGTCACGTCACGCCCGGCGCCGGGCCCGCGGATCACCAACGGATTATCACGATACCAGCGGCTTTCGATAGCAAACACATTATCGCACGGCAGCAGCGCCGCCAGCGGGTGCTCTTCGCGTACCGCTTCCACGCCGACGCGAGCTTTGCCGTTGGCATCAAAGCGCGCCACGTAGCGGAGCACCAGCCCCATCTCGCGGGCCGCCTCCAGGCGCTGCAGCATCTGCTCGTTCAGCTCTTCGCCATTCTCAAAGAAGTGATCAACCGAACCCTCTTCACAGTGCGCCGGGACCAGTGATTCCACGCGCACTTGATCCGGTTCGATGTCATAGCCCGCTTCCCGCGCGAGGATCACCAGCTTGCGCATCACATCTTTACCGGACAGATCGACGCGCGGATCCGGCTCGGTCAGCCCCTGCTGCCACGCCTGATCCACCAGGTCGGTGAACGGCACGGTGCCATCGAACTGCAGGAATAGCCAGGAGAGCGTTCCCGAGAAGATACCGCTCAGGCCGAGGATGGTATCGCCGCTGTCGATCAGGTCGCGCACCGTATGGTTCACCGGCAAGCCGGCGCCCACGGTGGCGTTATACAGCCAGTGGCGCCCCGTCTTCTCAAACGCGTCGTGGATCTGGCGATACTTATCGCTGCTGCTGGCCCCCGCCAGCTTGTTGGCGCTGATCACGTGGAAGCCATGGCTGGCGAAATCAAGATACTGGTCGGCCAGCTGTTCGCTGGCGGTGACGTCCAGCACCACTAAATCATCGTACGGGTGCGCGCGCATCCACAGGAACAGCGACTCTTCATCCTGCTCCACCGCTTCATCGTTGAAGAAAGCTAGCGCCCGGCTGGCGTCCAGCCCGTCATAGTTCAGCAGACTGCGTTTACTGTCGACCACGCCGGCGAGAACAAACTCAAAGCCGGTGCGCGCCGAGAGCGTGGTTTGTTCACGGGCGAACAGCTCCAGCCAGCGGGAACCGATGTTTCCTTTGCCGAACAGCATCAGGCCAATACGCTTTTCGGCACGAAACAAGGACTGGTGCAGCCCCTGGATCAGGCTTTCCGTCGGCCCGGCGCGCAGCACGGCCACCAGGCTGATTCCTTCTTCCGACTGCCAGGTGAACTCCACTGGCTGCCCTTTCAGCTGCTGCCAGAAACGGTGGCAGTGCAGGGGGTTACGGGTGACGCCAGCGCCCACCATCGCCACCAGCGCCAGCTTCTGACGCAGACGCAGCTCGCCCGGCAGACCCGCTTCATCGAGCAGCTTCAGCGCGCTGTCGGCCACCTCGGAGGTATAGCAAAACTGCAGCAGCTTGCGGTCGGCATGGACGCCAACGGCTAACGGGCGCAGCTGGGCGCGTTTGAGCAGGGCGTCCAGCTCTTTATGCGCCAGTTTGAAATCGTGACCGGCCGGCACCTGGAACTCCACCAGGCAGACGTCGTCATGGCTGGTAACAATCCGGGCGCCAGTACCGGAGGCCAGTACGCGCTCAATGCGCGTGGAACCCTGTTCCGGCGTATAGCTACAGCGTAACTGCAGATCGATATCGCTGGCGGAAACCGGCTGTAGCGTGCGGGCATGGAGCACCGGCGCGGCCAGACGCGCTAACTCGCTGGCTTCGTCCAGACGCAGCAGCGGCAGCAGACAGGCGTCTTTCACCTTGCGCGGATCCGCGCTGTACACCCCGGCGACGTCGCTCCAGATAGTGACGCGGGAAGCGCCCGCCAGCGCACCGATCTGGGTGGCGGAGTAGTCAGACCCGTTACGGCCCAGCAGGACGGTTTCACCGGCCTGGTTGCGGGAGATAAAGCCGGTCACCACCAGACGTTTGTTAGGATGCTGCGCCATCAGCTGCTGCAGCAGTGGATAGGATAATCCTTCATCCACCTGCGGCTGCGCGGCGCGTTCCGCGCGCAGGAACGCGCGCGCGTCAAGCCAGGCGGCTTCCATTCCCAGCTGGTTGAGAACCGCCGCCATCAGGCGCGCGGACCACACTTCCCCATGGCCGACCACTTCCGCATAGACCGCTTCGGAAACCCCGCCGTCCAGCAGACCAGCCAGACGCTCAAGGTCGTGGATAAAGGCGGCTATCAGCGTATCCGCCGCCGCAGGCTCCACCAGACCGCCAATCAGCTCGGTGTGATAGCGGCGAAGCGACTGCTGAACCTGATGCGCAGCAAGGCGATCGCTCTGGCTAAGCTTAAGCCAGCTGATCAGCTGGTTGGTGGTGCTGCCAGCGGCGGAGACGACCATCATGTCCCCCGCCTGCGAATACTCCTTCATGATCCCCGCGACGCGCAGGTAACATTTCGCATCCGCTAAACTACTCCCACCAAATTTGTGCAGCTGACGACCCTTCGCCCCTGCCTGCGCAATCACACTCATCTTTATTCCTCGTTTGCTGCCCGGAAGCCATTTTCCAGGTCGGCAATTAAATCTTCACCATCTTCAATACCGGTCGAAATGCGCAGGAGCGTTTCTGAAATTCCGGCGGCGGCACGCGCTTCAGGCGCCATGCCGGCATGCGTCATCGTTGCCGCATGGGAAATCAGGCTTTCAACGCCCCCCAGCGATTCCGCCAGTGTAAACAGCGACAGCCCGCTCAGGAAACGGCGCAGCGTCTGCTCGTCACCGTCCAGCTCGAAGCTTAACATTGCGCCAAAACCTTTTTGCTGACGCGCCGCAATTTCATGCCCCTGGTTTTCCGGCAGCGACGGATGATACAGCTTTTTCACCAGTGGCTGGGTTTTCAGATACTCGACAATCGCCAGGGCATTACGCTGCGCCACTTCCATGCGTGGAGAAAGCGTCCGCAACCCGCGCAACAGCAGATAGCTGTCGAAGGCGCTGCCGGTGACGCCAATATTATTCGCCCACCATGCCAGTTCGGTGACAGTCGCCGGATCGTTGGCAATCACCACCCCGGCCACCACATCAGAGTGACCATTAAGGTATTTAGTACAGGAGTGCAACACCAGATCGGCGCCCAGCGCCAGCGGGTTTTGCAGCGCCGGACTCAGGAAGGTGTTATCGACCACGCTGATCGCCCCGGCTTCGCGCGCCAGACCACAGATTTTCGCAATATCCACTACCCGCAGCAATGGATTACTTGGGCTTTCGACCAGCACCAGCTTCGGTTTTTCCGCCAACGCCGCCCGCAGCGCCTGCTCATCGTTTTGATCGACGAACTGAACGCGATAGCAGCCGCGCTTCGCCAGGCTATCGAACAGACGGTAGCTGCCGCCGTAGCAGTCATGCGGCGCCACCAGCAGATCGCCAGGCTTAAGGAACACCGTCGTCACCAGCAGGATCGCCGACATACCGGTATTGGTCAGCACCGCGCCAGCGCCGCCCTCCAGCTCCGCTAAGGCACGCTGCACCACATCACGCGTCGGGTTGCCGCGGCGGGAGTAGTCGTGAGCGCGAGGTTCATTAAAGTCGGTGAAGTTATAGGTACTGGAGAGGTGGATCGGCGGGACAACGCAACCGTACTGCTCGTCGTCATTTAAACCGCTACGCACTGCGATGGTGGCCTGTTTACGCGTCATGTTGGGAAGTTCCTGGGCTGAATCGGTGAAAAGTCAGGCTCCAGAGTAATCATTGTCACAATAGACGTCAATACATCTGGACATCTAAACTTCTTTGCGTATAGATTGAGCAAAGTGCAAATAGCCGTTAAAATTATATGCATTAGCGCACGTCGGCGGCGGCTTATCTCATGTCAGAAAGCCTGCGCTTACGGTAAACTACGCGCAATTATAGCCCGGGCGGAATATTCTGGCCCTTCACTAATAAACAGAGGATTAAGGTATCTCATGGCTGAATGGAGCGGCGAATATATCAGCCCATACGCTGAGCACGGTAAGAAGAGTGAGCAAGTAAAGAAAATTACGGTTTCCATTCCTCTGAAGGTGTTAAAAATCCTCACCGATGAACGTACGCGTCGTCAGGTGAATAACCTGCGTCACGCGACCAACAGCGAGCTGCTGTGCGAAGCGTTCCTGCATGCCTTTACTGGACAACCGTTGCCTAACGATGAAGACCTGCGTAAAGAGCGCAGCGATGAGATCCCGGAAGCGGCGAAAGCGATTATGCGTGAACTGGGTATCGACCCGGATACGTGGGAATACTGAGACAATAAAAAGGGCGGAAGCACTCTTCCGCCCTTTTTCTTTCTCGCCCAGGCAGGCGAGAGACACAAAAAAGCCGCCCTGAGGCGGCTTCTTCTGGCAACTTACTTGCTGCCCGGGATGCTGAAGCGCTTGTTGAAGCGGTCAACACGGCCACCGGTAGCAACATCACGCTGTTTGCCGGTGAAGAACGGGTGGCATTTGCCGCACACGTCGAGGTTCAGGTCATGACCTACAGTGGAGCGGATTTTCATGACATTACCGCAAGAACAGGTAGCAGTAATTTCGTCGTAATTTGGGTGAATACCTTTTTTCATGGGAGAACCTCAGTTAAGGCCGCGTCGCTCTTCCAGCCCTAACGCCAGACACCACGCGATATTAGTAATTTCCCGTTGCCCTCTACGCTGCTGACAGCGTGAAGCACACGGTAATGGTCAATCTTCAATGCGATATAAAGCGCATCAAAGGCGGCGAATCATACAGAATTTGACCAGCATATGCAAACTGATCCGCGCCGCCTTATCGTAATGTGTATACTATCCCGCCAGATTTCAAGTCAGGAAGATGACATGTCCGTCGCCCACGTTGCCCTACCCGTTCCGCTACCGCGCACCTTTGACTATCTGCTGCCTGACGGCATGGCGGTCAAAGCGGGCTGTCGGGTGCGGGTGCCGTTCGGCAAACAGGAGCGGATCGGCATTGTCGCGGCGGTCAGCGAACGCAGCGAGCTGCCGCTGGACGAGCTAAAACCGGTCGCGGAAGCGCTGGACGACGAACCGGTCTTCTCCGGTACCGTCTGGCGGTTGCTGATGTGGGCGGCTGAGTACTACCATCACCCGATCGGCGATGTGCTGTTCCATGCGTTGCCCATTCTGCTGCGCCAGGGCAAACCCGCCAGCGCTACGCCGCTGTGGTACTGGTTCGCCACCGAGCAGGGGCAGGCCGTCGACCTTAACGGTCTGAAGCGCTCGCCGAAGCAGCAGCAGGCGCTGGCGGCGCTGCGCCAGGGCAAAATCTGGCGTCATCAGGTCGGGGAACTGGAATTTAATGAAGCGGCGCTGCAGGCGCTGCGCGGCAAAGGGCTGGCGGAGCTGGCCTGCGAAGCGCCCGCCCTCACCGACTGGCGCAGCGCGTATTCGGTGGCTGGCGAACGCCTGCGTCTTAATACCGAGCAGGCCACCGCCGTCGGCGCGATCCACAGCGCCGCCGATCGCTTCTCCGCCTGGCTGCTGGCGGGTATTACCGGCTCCGGGAAAACGGAAGTGTATTTGAGCGTGCTGGAGAATGTGCTGGCGCAGGGGCGCCAGGCGCTGGTGATGGTGCCAGAGATCGGCCTGACGCCGCAAACCATCGCCCGTTTTCGCCAACGCTTTAACGCGCCGGTGGAAGTCCTGCACTCCGGGCTCAATGACAGCGAACGTCTCTCGGCCTGGCTGAAGGCGAAAAACGGCGAAGCGGCCATTGTGATCGGCACCCGCTCCTCGCTGTTTACCCCGTTTAAAGACCTCGGCGTCATCGTCATCGACGAAGAGCATGACAGCTCCTACAAGCAGCAGGAGGGCTGGCGCTACCATGCCCGCGACCTGGCGGTATGGCGCGCCCACAGCGAACAGATCCCGATAATTCTCGGCTCGGCGACGCCGGCGCTGGAGACCCTGCATAACGTCCGCCAGGGCAAATACCGCCAGTTAACCTTAAGCAAACGCGCGGGCAATGCGCGCCCTGCCCAGCAGCACGTGCTCGATCTCAAAGGGCAACCGCTGCAGGCGGGTCTGTCTCCCGCGCTGATTGGCCGTATGCGTCAGCATCTGCAGGCGGATAACCAGGTGATCCTGTTTCTTAACCGCCGCGGCTTTGCGCCAGCGCTGCTGTGCCACGACTGCGGCTGGATAGCGGAATGTCCGCGCTGCGACAGCTACTATACGTTGCACCAGGCGCAGCACCATCTGCGCTGCCACCATTGCGACAGTCAGCGCCCTATCCCGCGCCAGTGCCCCTCCTGCGGCTCCACGCACCTGGTGCCGGTGGGTATCGGCACCGAACAGCTGGAGCAGGCCCTGGCGCCGCTGTTTCCTGACGTGCCTATCTCGCGTATCGACCGCGATACCACCAGCCGCAAAGGGGCGCTGGAAGAGCATCTCGCCGCCGTCCATCGCGGTGGGGCGCGTATTTTAATTGGCACCCAGATGCTGGCCAAAGGCCACCACTTCCCGGACGTCACCCTCGTCTCCCTGCTGGACGTCGACGGGGCGCTGTTTTCCGCGGATTTCCGCTCCGCCGAGCGTTTCGCTCAGCTCTATACCCAGATCTCGGGGCGAGCGGGGCGGGCAGGAAAACAGGGCGAAGTGATCCTGCAAACCCACCATCCGGAACACCCTCTGCTGCAGACCCTGCTGTATAAAGGCTACGACGCTTTCGCCGAACAGGCGCTGGCAGAGCGGCAGACAATGCAGCTACCGCCGTGGACCAGCCATGTGCTGATTCGTGCGGAAGACCATAACAACCAGCAGGCGCCGCTGTTTTTACAACAGCTGCGCAATCTGCTGCAGGCCAGTCCGCTGGCCGACGACAAGCTATGGGTGCTCGGTCCGGTTCCGGCGCTGGCGCCGAAGCGCGGCGGCCGCTGGCGGTGGCAGATATTGCTGCAGCATCCTTCGCGGGTGCGCCTGCAGCATATCGTCAGCGGTACGCTGGCGCTGATCAATACGCTGCCGGAGGCGAAAAAAGTGAAGTGGGTGCTGGATGTCGATCCTATTGAAGGGTAAGCCTTCTCTTGCGAGCCGGATCGAAAAATTCAACAAGCATCACGTTTTTCATGAAAATTCTGTAACTCACTGCCGCGACTATCTGATAAAAAAGATGCAGCAGTTAGCGCGCAAGGGAAATGCCAGCGCCATTCAGCGAGGAGAAACCAGGTGAAGCCCAAAAAACAAGTGGTTGCCGCCACCATGAAAGACGTCGCCTTAAAGGCAAACGTTTCCACGGCAACCGTGTCCCGAGCGTTGATGAACCCTGATAAGGTGTCGCAAGCCACCCGTAACCGGGTCGAGCAGGCGGCGCTGGAAGTCGGCTATTTACCGCAGTCGCTCGGACGCAATATGAAGCGCAACGAATCGCGGACGATCCTCGTGATCGTCCCGGATATCTGCGATCCCTTTTTTAGCGAAGTGATCCGCGGTATTGAAGTCACTGCCGCCGAGCATGGATATCTGGTGTTAATCGGCGATTGCGCCCACCAGAATCAGAAAGAAAAAACCTTTATCGACCTTATCATCACCAAGCAGATTGACGGCATGGTGCTGCTCAGCTCGCGCCTGCCGTTTGACGCCAGCGTGGAAGAGCAGCGCAATTTGCCACCGATGGTCATGTCGAACGAGTTCGCGCCGGAGCTGGAGCTGCCCACCGTCCACATCGATAACCTGACGGCGGCCTTTAACGCGGTAAACTACCTTCACGAGCTGGGACACCAGCGTATCGGCTGCATCGCCGGCCCGGAAGATATGCCGCTGTGCCATTATCGCCTGCAAGGTTACGTGCAGGCGCTGCGCCGCAGCGGTATCACCGTTGATCCGCACTATATCGCTCGCGGCAACTTTACCTTCGAAGCTGGCGCCAATGCGCTGGAGCAGCTGCTGTCGCAGCCGGTACCGCCCACGGCGGTCTTTTGCCATAGCGATGTGATGGCGCTGGGCGCCTTATCGCTGGCGAAACGCCGCGGTCTGAAAGTGCCGGACGACCTGTCGATTGTCGGCTTCGATAACATCGCGTTGTCTGAATTTTGCGATCCGCCATTGACCACCGTGTCACAGCCGCGTTTTGATATCGGCCGTGAAGGAATGCTGCTATTACTTGAGCAAATGCAGGGTCATAACGTGAACAGCGGCTCGCGCCTGCTCGATTGCGAACTGATAGTTCGCGGCAGTACGCAAAAAATCAGACGATAACCATCAGGCTTTCGGGCCTGCTCTTCTGGTCAAAGGCCCGCCGCTTAAGTAACATGGCGGGCTGACGAACGAATATAAGACAGCGAAACGATAGTGGCACAACGAGATTATGTACGCCGCAGCCAACCGGCTTCTTCGCGGCGCAAAAAGAGCACTACCCGAAGCTCAAGGAATAAGCAAAGCAGCCTTCCGGCAATTTCACCGGCTATGGTGGCGATCGCGGCGGCTGTGCTGGTGGCCTTTATCGGTGGACTCTATTTCATTACGCACCATAAGAAAGAAGAAGCGGAAGCGATGCAAAATCGCCAGGCCGCCGGCAACGGCTTGCCGCCAAAACCGGAAGAGCGTTGGCGCTATATTAAAGAGCTGGAAAGCCGACAGCCGGGCGTTCGCGCGCCGACCGAACCGACCGCCGGCGGCGAAGTGATGAAACCGGAGCAGCTGACTGACGAACAGCGCCAGCTGCTGGCCCAGATGCAGGCCGATATGCGTCAACAGCCGACTCAGCTGACCGAAGTGCCGTGGAACGAACAAACGCCGGCCCAGCGCCAGCAGACGCTACAGCGCCAGCGTTTAGCGCAGCAACAGCAGCAGGCGCAACAGCAACAGTGGGCGCAAACTCAGCCGCAGACCGTGCAGCAGCCGCCGCGCGTTCAGCAGCCGAAGCCGGTCCAGCAGCAACAGCCGAAGCAGACCGCGTCAAACCAGCAGCCGTACCAGGATCTGCTGCAGACGCCAGCGCATACCAATACCACGCAGCCGCGTACCCAGGCCGCGGCGCCGGTAACTCGGGTGGAAGAAGCGCCGAAAACCACCGCCGAGAAGAAAGACGATCGTAGCTGGATGATCCAGTGCGGCTCCTTTAAAGGCGCCGAGCAGGCCGAAACCGTCCGCGCTCAGCTGGCTTTCGAAGGGTTTGCTTCGCACATCACCACCAACAACGGCTGGAACCGCGTGGTCATTGGCCCGCTGAAAGGCAAAGAAAGCGCCAACGAGATGATCACCCGCCTGAAGATGGCTGGACACGCGAACTGCATTCGTCTCGCCGCCAGGGGTTGAAACCCTCAAAAACCCCCCCATCTATAATTGCATTCGGCCCCGCGGACAGCGCGGGGCCCCTGTTCCGCTTTTGCAACCAAGGGGTCTGCTCGTGACTACAATTGTAAGTGTTCGCCGTAACGGCCATGTTGTTATTGCCGGTGATGGCCAGGCCACGCTGGGCAACACCGTAATGAAGGGCAACGTGAAAAAAGTGCGTCGTCTGTACAACGACAAAGTGATTGCCGGTTTCGCTGGTGGCACCGCCGACGCCTTCACGCTGTTCGAACTGTTTGAACGTAAACTGGAAATGCACCAGGGCCATCTGGTGAAGGCCGCCGTTGAGCTGGCTAAAGACTGGCGAACCGATCGGATGTTGCGCAAGCTGGAAGCGCTGCTGGCCGTCGCGGACGAAAACGCGTCGCTTATCATCACCGGTAACGGTGACGTGGTACAGCCGGAAAACGATTTGATTGCTATCGGCTCCGGCGGTCCTTACGCCCAGGCCGCGGCCCGCGCGCTGCTGGAAAACACCGATATGGGCGCGCGCGATATCGCCGAGAAAGCGTTGGATATTGCAGGTGATATCTGCATCTATACCAACCATTTCCACACCATCGAAGAATTACCTTCTAAAGCGTAAGGATCTCCCATGTCTGAAATGACCCCACGCGAAATTGTCAGCGAACTGGACAAACACATTATCGGCCAGGACGCCGCCAAGCGTTCTGTTGCTATCGCCCTGCGTAACCGCTGGCGCCGGATGCAGCTTAACGAAGAGCTGCGTCATGAAGTCACGCCGAAAAACATTCTGATGATCGGCCCAACCGGCGTCGGTAAAACCGAAATCGCTCGTCGTCTGGCGAAACTGGCCAACGCGCCGTTTATTAAAGTTGAAGCGACGAAGTTCACCGAAGTGGGCTATGTCGGTAAAGAAGTGGATTCTATCATCCGCGATCTGACCGATGCGGCGATCAAAATGGTGCGTATGCAGTCCATCGAAAAGAACCGTTACCGCGCGGAAGAGCTGGCTGAAGAGCGCGTACTTGACGTGCTGATCCCACCGGCGAAGAACAACTGGGGCCAGACTGAGCCGTCGCAGGAACCGTCTGCGGCGCGCCAGGCGTTCCGTAAGAAACTGCGTGAAGGCCAGCTGGACGATAAAGAGATTGAAATCGATCTCGCCGCGGCGCCGATGGGCGTTGAAATCATGTCCCCTCCGGGCATGGAAGAGATGACCAGCCAGCTGCAGTCCATGTTCCAGAACCTCGGCGGCCAGAAGCAGAAACCGCGTAAGCTGAAAATCAAAGACGCGATGAAGCTGCTGATTGAAGAAGAAGCGGCCAAACTGGTCAATCCGGAAGAGCTGAAGCAGGAGGCCATCGACGCTGTAGAGCAGCACGGTATCGTCTTTATCGACGAAATCGACAAAATCTGTAAGCGCGGCGGCAACACCTCCGGCCCGGACGTCTCCCGTGAAGGCGTACAGCGCGACCTGCTGCCGCTGGTGGAAGGCTGCACCGTCTCCACTAAGCACGGGATGGTCAAGACCGACCACATCCTGTTCATCGCCTCCGGCGCGTTCCAGGTGGCCAGCCCGTCCGATCTGATCCCGGAACTGCAGGGGCGTCTGCCGATCCGCGTTGAGCTGAAGGCGCTGACCACCCACGACTTCGAGCGCATCCTGACCGAACCGAACGCCTCCATCACCGTGCAGTACAAGGCGCTGATGGCGACCGAAGGGGTGAATATCGAATTCACCGAAGACGGTATCAAGCGTATCGCTCAGGCCGCATGGCAGGTAAACGAAACCACCGAGAACATCGGCGCGCGCCGTCTGCACACCGTGCTGGAGCGCCTGGTGGAAGATATCTCCTATGATGCCAGCGAGATGAACGGCCAGACCGTCACTATCGATGCCGAATATGTGAGTAAGCACCTGGATGTTCTGGTGGCAGATGAAGATCTGAGCCGTTTTATCCTATAATCCGGTGCAATGCATTTTCATCACTGTTGATGGGGGCTATCGCCCCCATTTTTATTGGCTAGAATAACTATGACTGATATCAGCCGTTCTCAGGCGTGGCTGGAAAGCCTGCGTCCTAAAACGTTACCGCTGGCATTTGCCGCGATTATTGTTGGCACCGTCCTTGCCTGGGAGCAGGGGCATTTTGATCCCTGGGTCGCCCTGCTGGCGCTGATCACCGCCGGCTTGCTGCAAATTCTTTCCAACCTCGCCAATGACTACGGCGACGCGGTCAAGGGGAGCGATAAACCGGACCGCATCGGGCCGCTGCGCGGGATGCAGAAAGGGGTGATTACCCCCCAGCAGATGAAGCGCGCCCTGATTGTCACCGTCGCGCTGATCTGTCTGTTTGGTCTGGCGCTGCTGTGCGTCGCCTGGCAGAGCGTCGGCGATTTCATCGGCTTCCTCGCGCTGGGTGGCTTGTCGATCGTGGCCGCCATCACCTACACGGTGGGCACCCGCCCGTATGGTTATATCGGCCTTGGTGATATTTCGGTACTCGTTTTCTTCGGCTGGCTGAGCGTCCTCGGCAGCTGGTATCTGCAAGCGCATAATGTGGAAGCGGCCATCTTTCTGCCGGCAACGGCCTGCGGTCTGCTGGCGACCGCCGTGCTGAACATCAATAACCTGCGTGATATCGACAGCGACCGGCAGAACGGAAAGAACACCCTCGCCGTGCGCCTGGGGCCGGTGAATGCCCGCCGCTATCATGCCTGCCTGCTGCTCGGCGCCCTGCTGTGTCTGGCGCTGTTTAACCTGCTGGCGCTGCATTCAGCCTGGGGCTGGCTGTTTATTCTCGCCACGCCGCTGCTGGTCAAACAGGCGCGTTACGTCCTGCGCGAATCCGATCCGCTGGCGATGCGGCCGATGCTCGAAAAGACGGTCAAAGGGGCTTTACTGACCAACCTGCTGTTTGTTATCGGGATTATTGCCAGTAAGCTGGCGGCTTAACTGACAAATATCAATTAACAATTGATGATTTTGCCAACAATGCGATTCGCGGGATATACTAAAAACTCTCGCAGCAACTGAACGTTAAGCCTATGAAATACGATACTTCCGAGCTTTGTGACATCTACCAGGAAGATGTCAACGTCGTGGAACCGCTGTTCTCTAACTTTGGAGGACGGTCGTCGTTTGGTGGACAGATCATTACGGTAAAATGTTTCGAGGATAACGGGTTGCTCTACGATCTGCTCGAGCAGAATGGCCGTGGTCATATTCTCCTGATCGACGGCGGCGGCTCAGTACGACGCGCGTTAATTGACGCTGACCTGGCGCGTCTGGCCGTACAGAATGAATGGGAAGGGTTGGTGGTCTATGGCGCGGTGCGCCAGGTTGACGACCTTGAGGAACTGGATATCGGCATCCAGGCGCTGGCGGCCATTCCGGTCGGCGCAGCTGGCGAAGGCATCGGCGAAAGCGACGTGCGCGTCAATTTCGGCGGCGTGACCTTCTTCAGCGGCGACCATCTGTATGCCGATAACACCGGGATGATCCTGTCGGAAGACCCGCTGGATATCGAATAAACCTTGCGCCATAAAAAAGGCCTTCTCCATGAGAAGGCCTTTTGTTTATCCGGCGCGTAACTTAGTACAGTTTCTTCGCGCAATCCAGCCAGTCGTTCTTGAACGGACGCTTCATGTTCTCGATGGCATCGATGATGTCGTGGTGCACCAGTTTCTCGTTCTGGATGCCGACGCAACGGCCGCCATGGCCCTGCAGCAGCAGCTCAATCGCATAGGCGCCCATGCGGGAAGCCAGGATACGGTCGTAAGGAACCGGGGAACCGCCGCGCTGAATGTGGCCGAGGACGGTGGCGCGGGTTTCACGGCCGGTCTCTTTCTCGATGTAGCTGGCCAGCTCGTCAACGTCGCACATGTGCTCGGTGATCGCCACGATAGCGTGTTTTTTCCCTTTCGCGATGCCGGCTTTGATTTCGGCCACCAGATCGTCGCGGGTATATTCCACTTCCGGCACCATGATGAACTCACAGCCGCCAGCAATCGCCGCCGCCAGAGTCAGGTCGCCGCAGTAACGGCCCATCACTTCCACCACGGAGATACGCTGGTGCGAAGAGGAGGTGTCGCGCAGACGGTCAATCGCTTCCACCACGGTGCTCAGAGCGGTGAAGAAGCCGATGGTGTAGTCAGTGCCTTTGATATCGTTGTCGATGGTGCCCGGCAGGCCGATGCACGGGAAGCCCATCTCGGTCAGGCGCATCGCACCCATGTAGGACCCGTCACCACCGATAACCACCAGCGCGTCCAGGCCACGCTTCTTCATGTTTTCGATAGCCACAGCGCGGATGTGTTCTTCGCGGAATTCCGGGAAGCGAGCGGAGCCCAGGAAGGTGCCGCCGCGGTTGATCATGTCGGAAACGCTGTAACGGTCGAGCTGAACCATACGGTCTTCGTACAAGCCGAGGTAACCGTCATAGATTCCAAAAACTTCCAGACCTTCCGTTAATGCCGCGCGCACAACGCCACGAATTGCTGCGTTCATGCCCGGCGCATCACCGCCACTTGTCAACACACCGATTTTCTTAATCATGACTACCTCTGAACTTAGGAAGCAAAAAATAATTCTGTTGCCTGAAGCGCTCCCTCACCAGGAGTGCACGACGCTAATGACAATAGTATATCAAACGCCTCAAGCTGAATTGATTCAGGTCAGACCAAACGGCGGTAATTTATACAAAAAATGCCGAGCTGACCCACATTTTTACATCGAATTTACAGACTATAACCTAACGCTCAAAAAAGCCCTGCTGCGCCGCTGGCACCACAGAACTGGGATCCTGATGGATAATGACATCGGATCCCGGGAAACGGCGCAGAATCGCCTGCTCCACCTGGTCTGCAATCACGTGGGCTTGCACCAGCGGGAGGTTATCTTCCATTTCCAAATGAATCTGAATAAAGCGGGTCGGCCCTGACTGCCGCGTTCGTAGATCGTGCGCCCCGCGGATGCCGGGCCATGCGGTCACGATGGTGATAATGTCCTGACGCTCCTCGTCAGGCAAAGCGCGGTCGAGTAACGACTGAACCGCCTCATAGCCCATCCGCAGCGCGCTATATAAAATATAGATGCCAATTCCTAAGGCAAACAACGCATCGGCGCGATGCCAGCCGTACCAGGATAGGCCCAGCGCCACCAGAATGGCGCCGTTCATCATAACATCAGACTGATAATGAAGCATATCCGCCCGCACCGCCTGGCTCTGGGTTTTTCGCACCACCCAGCGCTGGAAAGTCACCAGCGCCAGCGTGCTGACGAGAGCGATCAGCGTCACAACGACCCCGACGCCGGCGGCCTGCAGCGGCTCCGGACGCACCAGGTGCTGAATACCGGTGAGAAACAGGAACAGCGCCGAGCCGGAGATAAACATGCTTTGCGCCAGCGCCGCCAGCGACTCCGCTTTGCCGTGGCCAAAGGTGTGTTCTTCATCAGCTGGTTGCAGCGAATAGCGAACCACCAGCAGGTTGGTCAGCGAGGCGGCAATATCCACCAGCGAATCCACCAGCGCAGCCAGAATACTGACTGAACCGGTATACCACCACGCAAAAATTTTGATCAAAAGTAACGCAGAGGCCATCGCTGTCGCAGCGATAGCGGCGCGGCTGACCAACCGGCCATAAGATTGATTCATATAGGCTCCTTCTCCTGCACTGCGCTTAGTATAACCTGAACTTGTGACGCTCACGGGAAAGGCGAAGAAGTTGATTTGCCGAAAAAAGGGCAAAAAAAACCCCCTCATCATGAGGGGGGAAGACAGGGATGGTGTCTATGGCAAGGAAAACAGGGTTTGTTACTGGGGTTGCAGGGTGTTGCTACTACTCGAAAGCATCATCGCTGAGCCTTTCTGCATCCTTGCAACCTCACGCAACTGATCCATACGTTGCTGGTGCTTAGCATTTAAAACCGCTTGCTGCTCTGGCGTAAGCAGGTGGTACATCTGGTTGCGGACCTTCGCCATCTCGACCTGGCGAGCAACCTGTTCCTGCGCCATCTTTTCTGCCTGAGCGCGCACAGCGTTTTCATCAAAATTTTCTGCGGTGACAAGGCGATGCATTGTCTCCATTTCGCTAACATTAACGGGGAGCCTGTCGTGGCGTGCCCGTTGCATAAGATCCCGTAACTGCTGACGTTGCTGCTCGGTTAAACTTATGCCGTCAAACATATGGCTCTGGCTACCGCGCTGTCCCCCTTCGTCTCCGGGGAGCCAGTTAACGCTGGTAACGACTTCAGCGGCCTGGCTAATTGCACTTAGCGCCAGCGTTGAGGCCATGACGGCAGCGATAACATTGCGCATCACATACTCCCAAAACGTTTGTGTCGCGATTCAACGAGAGACAGTCTACGATTCAGGCTGCAAACATGCGTCAGGGGGTGTAAAACAACGTAAAGTCATGGATTAGCGGGCCTTGATGACGTAATTTCTGCCTCGGAGGTATTTAAACAATGAATAAAATCCTGTTAGTTGATGATGACCGGGAGCTCACCTCCCTGTTAAAAGAGCTGCTCGATATGGAAGGTTTTAACGTGCTGGTGGCCCATGATGGGGAACAGGCGCTGGCCCTTCTGGACGACAGCATTGATTTATTGCTGCTCGACGTAATGATGCCGAAGAAAAACGGTATCGATACGCTGAAAGAGCTGCGTCAGACACACCAGACACCGGTTATCATGCTAACAGCGCGCGGGAGCGAGCTGGATCGCGTTCTCGGCCTCGAGCTGGGCGCAGATGACTATTTGCCTAAGCCGTTCAACGATCGTGAACTGGTGGCGCGTATACGCGCGATTCTGCGCCGTTCCCACTGGAGCGAACAGCAGCAGACGACCGAAGCCGGTTCGCCGACCCTGGAAGTGGATGCCTTAAGCCTCAATCCGGGCCGTCAGGAAGCCAATTTCGATGGCCAGACGCTGGAGCTCACCGGCACCGAGTTCACCCTGCTCTATCTGTTAGCGCAGCATCTCGGCCAGGTGGTGTCGCGCGAACATTTAAGCCAGGAAGTGTTAGGCAAGCGCCTGACGCCGTTCGACCGCGCTATCGATATGCATATTTCCAACCTGCGGCGTAAGCTGCCGGAGCGCAAAGATGGCCATCCGTGGTTTAAAACGCTGCGTGGCCGCGGGTATCTGATGGTTTCCGCTTCATGATTGGAAGTTTGACTGCACGCATCTTCGCCATCTTCTGGCTCACGCTGGCGCTGGTGTTGATGCTGGTGCTGATGTTGCCCAAACTGGACTCCCGGCAGATGACCGAGCTGCTGGAAAGCGAGCAGCGTCAAGGCATCATGATCGAGCAGCACGTCGAGGCCGAGCTGGCCAACGATCCGCCAAACGACCTGATGTGGTGGCGTCGTCTGTTTCGCGCCATCGATAAATGGGCGCCTCCTGGGCAACGCCTGCTGCTGGTGACCAGCGAAGGCCGCGTGATCGGCGCAGAACGCAACGAGATGCAGATCATTCGCAACTTTATCGGCCAGGCCGATAACGCCGATCATCCGCAGAAAAAACGCTATGGCCGCCTGGAAATGGTGGGCCCGTTCTCCGTCAGGGATGGGGAGGATAACTATCAGCTGTATCTGATCCGTCCCGCCAGCACCTCACAATCCGACTTTATCAACCTGCTGTTTGACCGGCCGCTGCTGCTGCTGATCGTCACAATGCTGGTTAGCGCCCCGCTGCTGCTGTGGCTGGCGTGGAGCCTGGCGAAACCAGCGCGTAAGCTGAAAAATGCCGCCGACGAGGTCGCCCAGGGCAACCTGCGGCAGCATCCAGAGCTGGAAGCTGGACCGCAGGAGTTTTTAGCCGCCGGCGCCAGCTTTAACCAGATGGTGACGGCCCTGGAGCGGATGATGACCAGCCAGCAACGGCTACTGTCCGATATCTCGCACGAGCTGCGCACGCCGCTTACGCGCCTGCAGTTGGGTACCGCCCTGCTGCGCCGCCGCAGCGGTGAGAGCAAGGAGCTGGAGCGCATCGAAACTGAAGCGCACCGGCTGGACAGCATGATCAACGACCTGCTGGTGATGTCGCGCAATCAGGAGAAAAACGCCCTGGTGAGCGAGACGGTCAAAGCCAATCAGCTGTGGAGCGAAGTGCTGGACAACGCGGCGTTTGAAGCCGAGCAGATGGGTAAATCCTTCACCGTTGAGTATCCTCCGGGCCCGTGGCCGCTGTACGGTAACCCCAATGCGCTGGAAAGCGCGCTGGAGAACATCGTCCGCAACGCCCTGCGCTACTCGCACACGAAGATTTCCGTCAGCTTCTCGGTGGATAAAGACGGGATTACGGTTAACGTCGATGACGACGGCCCGGGAGTCAGTCCGGAGGATCGCGAGCAGATTTTCCGGCCATTCTACCGGACCGACGAGGCGCGCGACCGCGAGTCCGGCGGCACCGGCCTGGGGCTGGCGATTGTCGAAACCGCTATTCAGCAGCACCGTGGCTGGGTGAAGGCCGACGACAGCCCGCTGGGCGGTCTGCGCTTAACCCTCTGGCTGCCGCTGTATAAGCGCACCTGATGCTATCCCGGCTTGCGCTACGCTAAGCCGGGAGCATCCCCGGAAATACTCAATATGGGGGAATTATTTCCCCCATAATCTCCGTGAATTATCTTCGATCTTGCCGCTTAAACGGCGCTTCTGCATGGTTCTGCTCCAGCTCACCGACAGGCCCGCGGCCGACAATAAGCGGTGGTACTGATCGTCATCAAACGGCATATGCCAGGCAATCGCCCCGGCCTCATGGACGCTGACCTCACTCAGGCGAGAGACCAGCTCGAGCGGTGCATCGCTGGAGACTTTCCCCCCGGCGATCACCCGATACAACCAGCCGGTCTTCCCGCTGTTTTGCATCAGCTGAGCCATGTCGTTGATCGAAAAATGAAAGTTGAGCTTGAAGCACGGAGAGCGCGGCTGGGTGACCTGGATCAGCGCCTCGCCCCAGTGAAAGATATCGCCAATGTAGACGTTTTGTTCGGTGAGCCCGGTGGTGGAAAGGTTTTCGCCGAACGCCGGGGCGCAGAACCGATCGGCCTGCTGGGGGAATTCACGGATCCAGTCGGCATAGTGTTCGCGCGGATAGTGACACAGCGCGCGGTCCGGCCCGCCGTGTATTTTCTTCTCCGCCTGCTCATCCCCTTCGAGACCGAGATCGCCGAGCTGCAACTCGCCGTCAACCTGGATTTTGCCGATCGCGCTGGGACGACTGCCCGTGTAGTCCCTGATTTTGCCGACAAAGACATTCACCGGATAATGCATCTCTGCTCTCCTTGCTACCGATATAAAAAAAGCGAGCCATCAGACTCGCTTCTCTCTTAGCACATTGCAACCTTATTTTTTGGCGGCAAAACGCGCTGCAGCTTCGTCCCAGTTCACCACATCCCAGAAGGCTTTGATGTAGTCCGGGCGACGGTTCTGGAATTTCAGGTAGTAAGCGTGTTCCCACACGTCCAGACCCAGGATCGGGAAGCCGGAAGCGCCGGAAATGGCTTCGCCCATCAGCGGGGAATCCTGGTTAGCGGTGGAGACAACGGCCAGTTTGTCACCTTTCAGGACCAGCCACGCCCAGCCGGAACCGAAACGGGTAGCAGCGGCTTTTTCAAATTCCGCTTTGAAGTTGTCCACAGAGCCGAAATCGCGCTCGATAGCCGCTTTCAGGTCGCCCTGCAGGGTGGTACCGGTTTTCAGGCCTTTCCAGAACAGGCTGTGGTTCGCGTGGCCGCCGGCGTTGTTACGCAGTACGGTTTTTTTGTCAGCCGGCAGTTGATCCAGCTTGGTGATCAGCTCTTCAGCGGACAGGTTAGCGAACTCCGGCAGGCTTTCCAGCGCGGCGTTGGCATTGTTCACGTAGGTCTGATGGTGTTTGGTGTGATGGATCTCCATCGTCTGCTTGTCGAAGTGCGGTTCCAGAGCATCGTAAGCGTACGGCAGGGATGGCAGGGTATAGCTCATAATCATCTCCATTATTGTCGAGCGGCTCAAGTGTTAACGCCGCGTAAGCAGTTTGTCCATTATAGTTAATTAAATGGTATTGAAAATGCTTATCAATGCCGTATTTTTCATATGGATATAACCAGAAGAAATACCCGCCGTTTTGTGATGTAGAACAACTAATTAAGCCCATGGTTGCCAGAGTTCGCCATCCTGTGGCAACGTCCTGAAGGCGGCCAAAGCGGCTAATTTTTACACTCATCGCATCGGAAGCCGCCGTCTCCGATAAAAAAAGATGAGGATAAAATCAATGAACCACGCGATTACGATGGGTATTTTTTGGCATTTGATAGGGGCCGCCAGTGCCGCCTGTTTCTATGCCCCGTTCAAGAAAGTTAAACACTGGTCGTGGGAAACCATGTGGTCGGTCGGGGGGATCGTCTCCTGGCTGATCCTGCCCTGGGCCATCAGCGCCACGCTGTTACCCGATTTCTGGGCCTACTACCGCTCCTTTAACGCCTCCACGCTGCTGCCGGTCTTTCTGTTCGGCGCCATGTGGGGTATCGGTAATATCAACTATGGCCTGACCATGCGCTATCTCGGCATGTCGATGGGGATTGGCATCGCCATTGGCATCACGCTGATTGTCGGTACGCTGATGACGCCGATTATTAACGGTCAGTTTTCGGTGCTGATGCACACCCAGGGCGGTCAAATGACGCTGCTCGGCGTGCTGGTGGCGGTGGTTGGCGTTGGCATCGTCACCCGCGCGGGCCAGCTGAAAGAGCGCAAAATGGGCATCAAAGCCGAAGAGTTCAATCTGAAGAGAGGGCTTCTGCTGGCGGTGATGTGCGGTATCTTCTCGGCAGGGATGTCGTTCGCGATGAACGCCGCCAAACCGATGCATGATGCCGCCGCGGCGCTCGGCGTCGACCCGTTATATGCGGCGCTGCCAAGCTACGTGGTGATTATGGGCGGCGGGGCGCTGGTTAACCTTGGCTTCTGCTTTATTCGTTTGGCAAAAGTGAAGAGCCTGTCCGTCAAAGCCGATTTCTCGCTGGCCAAACCCCTCATCATCAGCAACCTGCTGCTTTCCGCCCTCGGCGGCCTGATGTGGTATCTCCAGTTCTTCTTCTATGCCTGGGGCCACGCCAGCATTCCGGCGCAGTATGACTATATGAGCTGGATGCTGCACATGAGCTTCTACGTACTGTGCGGCGGTCTGGTGGGTCTGGTGCTGAAGGAGTGGAACAACGCCGGTCGTCGTCCGGTGAGCGTCCTGAGCCTCGGCTGCGTGGTGATCATCATCGCCGCCAACATCGTCGGTCTGGGAATGGCCCGTTAAGCACCGGAGCATTTGCCTGACAAAGACGCGCTTCAGGCGGCGGCGCGACTGCGCTGCCGCCACTGCCCCGGCGACATGCCGATTTCCCGGCTGAACACCACCGAAAAGTAGTTACTGTCCTCAAAGCCGCACTGCATGGCGATATCGCCGATTAAGCGCTCGGTATGCTGCAACAGATACTGCGCATGGCAGATCCGCAGCTGGCGTAAATAGTGATTGATGGTCATCCCGGTTTGCTGGCGAAACTGCTGACGTAGCGCCCGCTCGCTGCCGCCCTCCTGCTCGCAGAAACGCTCCAGGACAAAGGGGCGGCTCAGGCTGGCCGCCAGCGCGGCCAGCAGTTTGTCCAACAGCGCTTCGCGCTGCGTCGCCGCCAGATTATCCGTCGCGTAGCGATGCCGCTGGAGGGTCAGCGCCAGCTGAGCAAACAACAGCTCGGCCATCGCATTCCCCTGCGCATCGTGCCGGGAACACTCATGCTCAAGCTGACTAATCACCTGACGCGCCTGCGCCATACCGGTGCTGCCCATGCGCCAGTGGGGCTTCCACGGGGTGCCGAAGAGGCCAGGGATCGCCCCCGCCCAGTCAAAATTGAGCTGCAGCCGCTCCGGGCAATAGATGATGTTCTGCAGGACTAAATCATTAACCGAAGCATAGGAGTGTTTATCTTCGGCGCGAATATAGAACAGATCGCCGCGGGTAATGCGCCAGGGCCGATCGTTAAGGACGTGCAGCCCGTTGCCGCGCCACACCAGCACCAGCTCGCAGAACTCATGGGTGTGTTCAGCGAAGACGTTTTGCGGGTAGCGGTCAGCCACCGCCACTGCCTGCGTGGCGGAAGGGAAAAACTCCTCTTTACGTAGAATCAGACCGGCCACGGCTCACACTCCAAACGCGGATAAGGGCGCATTATTCGCGTTTTTAGCCCGCAATACGTTGACTCTTCTCGCGTTACTGAAGAATGGCGTCGCGGCCCTGGCGGATATCGCGCGGCGACCAGGAAAACTCGCGGCGAAAAAGCGTCGAAAAGTGGTTACTGTCGCCGAATCCGCAGCGATAGGCGATATCCGTCACGCTTTCATCGCTGTGGCGCAGCAGGTGGCGGGCTTTCATCAGGCGCACCCGATTGAGATAGCGCTGCGGCGTCAGGCCGGTCTGCTGCTTCAGCTGACGGTGTAGTGTACGCAGCGATAGCGAAAACTGAGCCGCCACCTCTTCCCAGCAGATCTCCTGCGCAAAATGGTCTTCCAGCCAGGCCAGCAGCTGATTCAGCCGCGCATCGTTGTTGGTGGCCTCTTCCGCAAGGCTGCTTTTCCGCAGCAGCACCAATAGCTGCATAAACAGGATCTCACGGCTGGCAACGGCATGGGTATCCGTTTCGCTCCCCATGCCCTCCATCTGCGCCACGATATGCCGCACCTGCTGCAGAACCGTCTGGTTCACCCGCCAGTGCGACGGGTAGTTGCCCTCCTGCTCCTGGGGCAACAGCTGGCTGACCCCGGCGAGAAACCGAAACGCATCCGGCGCGCGATAAAGCACGTTCGTCAGACACAGATTGTCCGTGTGCTCGTAAAGATGCCGGTCGTGATCGCGAATAAAGCAGACCGAGCCGCCGCCGATGGTATAGGGCTGGCCATTGAAGACGTGAATGCCCGTACCCTGCTCCACGATGACAATTTCATGAAAATCATGGTGATGCTCAGGAAAGGCCGACTGAGGGAGGCGGGGTTCAATAGCCACCGTCGAGATCCCGGCCTTAAAGAAATCCGTACTGTGCAATATGGTCATGATGCCACCCTCGTAATGAGAAAAATTATCAGTCACCGGCTGATAGTAATGAAGGGTTGGCTATCCGGCCTTCAATTTTTGACCGCGAAATTCGTAAATCCTGCCGCTTTTTCAAGAATCAGCCGGAAAGATGCGGAACTGCGGACCCCATCACATCCTCCTCACCACCGCCCAAAACCGCAATTTGTGATTTTCCTCACGGTCACCTTTGCTTTCTTGCCAGCGGCCAGTTTCGGCTGTCCGTAGCGAGAAGGTGTGAGTCAGCGCCCTTTTTTAGACTGCGGACAATGATTTTAAGAAGGGTCGTTCCATGAGTATTCGTCATTGTGTCGCCGTCGATTTAGGCGCCTCCAGCGGGCGGGTCATGCTCGCCAGCTATCAGTCCGGGCCGCGCGCCCTGACGCTGCGTGAAATTCATCGCTTCACCAACAGCCTGCAGAAGGTGGATGGCTTCGACTGCTGGGATCTCGATAGCCTCGAAGGCGAGATCCGCCGCGGGCTGGAGAAAGTGTGTGAGCAGGGCATCCTGATCGACAGCATCGGCATCGATACCTGGGGCGTGGATTATGTCCTGCTGGATAAGCAGGGTCAGCGCGTCGGGCTGCCGGTCTCCTATCGTGACGATCGCACCCAGGGCCTGCTACGTCTCGCTGAAGAACAGCTGGGCCGGGCGGAGATCTATCGCCGCAGTGGCATTCAGTTTCTGCCGTTTAACACCCTTTATCAGCTGCGCGCCCTGGTGGAACAGCAGCCGGAGCTGGTCAGTCAGGCCGCCCACGCCCTGCTGATCCCCGACTATTTCAGCTTCCGCCTGACCGGCAATCTGAACTGGGAATATACCAACGCCACCACCACCCAGCTGGTCAACATCCACAGCGATAACTGGGATGAGACGCTGCTGAACTGGACCGGCGCGCCGCGCGAGTGGTTTGGCACCCCGACGCATCCCGGCAATGTGACAGGCCACTGGATCTGCCCGCAAGGCAACCGTATTCCGGTGGTCGCCGTCGCCAGTCACGACACCGCCAGCGCGGTGATCGCCTCCCCGCTGGCCGACCGCCACGCCGCCTATCTCTCCTCCGGCACCTGGTCGCTGATGGGGTTTGAAAGCCTGACCCCTTACACCTGCGACGCGGCGCTGCAGGCCAATATCACCAACGAAGGCGGAGCCGAAGGCCGCTATCGGGTGCTGAAAAATATCATGGGCCTGTGGCTGCTGCAGCGGGTGCTGAAAGAACAAAACGTCAGCGACCTGCAGGGGCTGATCGCCCGCACTGCCGCGCTGCCGGCGTGTCGCTTCATCATTGACTGCAATGACGACCGCTTTATCAACCCGGCCAGTATGAGCGCCGAGATCCAGGCCGCCTGCCGCGGATCCGGCCAGCCGGTTCCTCACAGCGACGCCGAACTGGCGCGCTGCATTTTCGACAGCCTGGCGCTGCTCTACGCCCGGGTGCTTAACGAGCTGGCGGCGCTGCGCGGCCAGCCCTTCAGCCAGCTGCATATCGTCGGCGGCGGCTGCCAGAACGAACTGCTCAACCAGCTGTGCGCCGACGCCTGCGGGATCGCCGTCGTGGCCGGCCCGACAGAGGCCTCCACCCTCGGCAATATCGGCATCCAGTTAATGACCCTCGACGAGCTGGCCAGCGTCGATGAGTTTCGTCAGGTGGTGCGCGGCAATGCATCCCTCACCGCCTTTACCCCCAATCCTGATAGTGAAATTGCCCGTTTCGTGGCGCAGTTTCAGCCACAACAGACCAAGGAGCTTTGCGCATGACCACTCAACTTGAACAAGCCTGGGAAATTGCTAAGCAGCGCTACGCCGCCGTCGGCGTGGATGTCGAGGAGGCCCTGCGCCAGCTGGACCGTCTGCCCGTCTCCATGCACTGCTGGCAGGGTGACGACGTCGCCGGTTTCGAAAACCCGGCGGGAAGCCTGACCGGCGGCATCCAGGCCACCGGCAATTACCCGGGCAAAGCGCGCAATGCTCAGGAGCTACGCGCCGACCTTGAGCAGGCGCTGAGCCTGATTCCGGGGCCAAAACGTCTCAACCTGCACGCTATTTATCTGGAAGCCGACGCGCCGGTGGCGCGCAATGAGATAAAGCCGGAGCACTTTAAAAACTGGGTCGAGTGGGCGAAAGCCAACAAACTGGGGCTGGATTTCAACCCCTCCTGCTTCTCGCATCCGCTGAGCGCCGACGGCTTTACCCTGTCGCATGCCAACGATGAGATCCGCCAGTTCTGGATCGACCACTGCAAAGCCAGCCGCCGCGTATCCGCTTATTTTGGCGAGCAGCTGGGCACCCCGTCGGTGATGAATATCTGGGTGCCGGACGGCATGAAGGACATTACCGTTGACCGCTTCGCGCCGCGCCAGCGGCTGCTGAACGCGCTGGATGAAGTCATCAGCGAAAAATTCGATCCGGCGCACCACATTGACGCCGTCGAGAGCAAGCTGTTCGGTATCGGCGCCGAAAGCTACACCGTCGGCTCCAACGAGTTCTATATGGGCTATGCCACCAGCCGCCAGACGGCGCTGTGCCTGGATGCCGGCCACTTCCACCCGACGGAGGTCATCTCCGACAAGATCTCCGCCGCCATGCTCTACATCCCGCGCCTGCTGCTGCACGTCAGCCGCCCGGTGCGCTGGGACAGCGACCACGTGGTGCTGCTGGATGATGAGACTCAGGCCATCGCCAGCGAAATCATTCGCCATAACCTGTTTGACCGCGTGCACATCGGCCTCGACTTCTTCGATGCCTCCATCAACCGCATCGCGGCCTGGGTGATTGGTACCCGCAATATGAAAAAAGCGCTGCTGCGCGCCCTGCTGGAACCGACCAACCAGCTGCGCCAGCTGGAGAACGACGGCGATTACACCGCCCGCCTGGCGCTACTCGAAGAGCAAAAATCCCTGCCGTGGCAGGCCATCTGGGAGATGTACTGCCAGCGTCACGACACGCCGGCGGGCAGCCAGTGGCTGGACAACGTGCGGGCTTATGAGAATGCGGTTCTGAGCCAGCGCGGGTAATACACGGGCTTCCCCGGTCGCGGCTGACGCCTTACCCGGGCTACGAACTGCGCGATGTTGCCAGAGCGCACCGAACAGTTCCCTCTCCCCTGTGGGGAGAGGGTTAGGGTGAGGGGCTACCCCCACCGAATTAACAGGAAAGACAAGACTATGCAGACCATTATCAACGCCTGGTTCGTCCAGGGCATGATCAAAGCCACCTCCGACGCCTGGCTGAAAGGTTGGGACGAGCGCAACGGCGGCAACCTGACGCTGCGTCTGGATGAGGCGGATATCGAACCTTACGCGGCGGATTTCCACGCTAAACCCCGCTATATCGCCCTCAGCCAGCCGATGCCAACCCTGGCCAACCAGCCGTTTATCGTCACCGGTTCCGGCAAATTCTTCCGTAATGTCCAGCTCGACCCGGCCGCTAACCTTGGCGTGGTGAAAGTCGACAGCGACGGCGCGGGATACCATATCCTGTGGGGTCTGACGGAGGATGCGGTGCCGACCTCCGAGCTGCCGGCACACTTCCTGTCGCATAGCGAGCGCATCAAACTGACCGACGGCAAGGACCGGGTGATCATGCACTGTCATGCCACCAATCTGATCGCCCTGACCTACGTTCTGGAGAACCACAGCGATCTGTTCACCCGCAAGCTGTGGGAAGGTAGCACCGAATGTCTGGTGGTCTTCCCGGATGGCGTCGGCATTCTGCCGTGGATGGTGCCAGGCACCGATGAAATCGGCCAGGCGACTGCGGAAACCATGCAAAAACACTCGCTGGTGCTGTGGCCGTTCCACGGCGTCTTCGGCAGCGGCCCAACCCTGGATGAGACCTTCGGCCTGATCGACACTGCCGAGAAGTCCGCCGAAGTGCTGGTGAAAGTCCTGTCCATGGGCGGGATGAAGCAGACCATCACTCGCGAAGAGCTTATCGCTCTTGGCAAACGCTTCAACGTCCAGCCGCTGCAGTCCGCGTTAGATCTTTATCCATAACAACATCGCGCCCCGCTCACCGAGACGGGGCGAAGCCTCACCTGCAAACCCTACAAACTGACTCATGTGGAGTAAAAGCAATGAAAACAAAGACAAGCTTGATCCTCACCGTTGCCGCCCTGGCGTTGTCCGGTTCCGCCTTAGCAGAAGTTAAAATCGCCCTCGTGGCGAAATCGCTGGGAAATGGCTTCTTCGAAGCCGCCAACGTTGGCGCCCAACAGGCCGCCAAAGAGTTAGGTGATGTCAAAGTGATCTACACCGGCCCGACCACCACCACCGCCGAAGCGCAGATCGATGTGCTGAACGGGTTGATCGCCCAGGGGGTGGATGCGATCGCCATTTCCGCCAACGATCCGGACGCGGTGGTGCCGGTACTGAAAAAAGCGATGCAGCGCGGCATCAAAGTGGTTTCCTGGGACTCCGGCGTGGCGCCGGCAGGCCGCCAGATCCATCTTAATCCTTCCAATAACGCCTTAATTGGCGAGACCAACGTCAAGCTCGCCGCCGATGCGCTGAAGGCGCTGAACGTGGAGAAGGGGGATGTGGCGGTGTTAAGCGCCACCCCGACCTCCACTAACCAGAATATCTGGATTGAGGAGATGAAAAAGGTGCTGCCGCAGTATCCGTCCGTCAATCTGGTGACCGTCGCCTACGGTGACGATCTGTCGGATAAAAGCTACCGCGAAGCGGTGGGCCTGCTTAAATCATATCCGGACCTGAAAGTCATTGTTTCGCCGTCATCGGTGGGAATTGTTGCCGCCGCGCAGGCGGTGAAGGACCAGGGAAAAATTGGCAAAGTCTATGTCACCGGGCTGGGGCTGCCGTCGGAAATGGCCGGCGCGATCAAGTCTGGCGCCAGCAAAAGCTTCGCCATCTGGAACCCGATTGACCTCGGCTACGCCGCCACCTATCTGGCCGACGATTTAGTCAAAGGCACGGCGACCAAAACCGAAGCCAGTATGGGCAAGCTGGGCAAAGTGAAGCTGGACGCCGAAGGGAATGGCGCGATGGCCGAGCCGTTTGTCTACGATGCGAGCAACATCGATAAGTTCTCGAAAATTTTCTAACCCTTGTTCCCTCACCCCGGCCCTCTCCCAGAGGGAGAGGGGGAACGGCTGGCCCTCTGCGCGATGCGGCCTGCGGGCGCCGGACCGTTCCCTCTCCCCAAGGAAGAGGGGGAAAGACTGGCCCTCTGCGCGATGGGGCCTGCGAGCGCCAGACCGTTCCCTCTCCCCTGGGGAGAGGGGGAAAGACTGGTCCTCTGCGCAATGCGGCCTGCGGGCGCCAGACCGTTCCCTCTCCCCTTTGGGGAGAGGGTTAGGGTGAGGGGCGATTTTACGGAGAACTATCATGTCAGCATCAACGCCACTGCTGTCGCTGAAGGGGATCACCAAGATTTTTCCCGGTGTGCGCGCCCTTGAGAACGTGCAGCTCGATCTCTGGCCCGGCAAAGTGACCGCCCTCATCGGCGAAAACGGCGCGGGGAAATCCACGCTGGTCAAAGTGATGACCGGTATTTATCAGCCCGAAGAGGGGGAGATCCTCTATAAAGCGATTCCCATTCATCTGCCAACGCCGGAGTCGGCGCATAAGATGGGGATCACCGCCATCCACCAGGAAACCATACTGTTTGACGAACTTTCGGTCAGCGAAAATATTTTCGTTGGTCAGTATCTTTATAAAGGGCTGCTCAAAACGCTCGACTGGCCGGCGATGCACCGCCGGGCTGGCGAGATCCTCGCCCGGCTGGAAGTCCAGATCGACCCGCGGGCAACGTTAAAAACGCTCAGCATCGCCCAGCGGCACATGGTGGCGATTGCCCGGGCGCTGGCTTTCGACGCCCAGGCGGTGATCCTCGATGAGCCGACCGCCGCGCTTTCCCAGCATGAAATCCTGGAGTTTTATCACATCGTTGAGCGTCTGAAGCAGGACGGCAAAGCGATCCTGTTTATCTCGCATAAGTTCGATGAAATTTTCGAGCTGGCCGACTATTACACCATCCTGCGCGATGGGGTGTACGTCAGCTCCGGAATGATGAGCGATATTACCGAAGAGCGGATGGTGTCGATGATGGTGGGCCGGGCGATCAGCCAAACCTACCCGAAAGTCGACTGTACCCCAGGGGAAACGGTGCTGGAGGTCAACGATCTTTGTCATCCTACCGAGTTTGCCGATATCAGCTTCAGCCTGCGCAAGGGAGAAATTCTCGGCTTTTACGGCCTGGTGGGCGCCGGACGCACCGAGCTGATGCAGGCGCTCTCCGGCGTAACGCATCCCTCCTCCGGCGAGATCCGACTGAACGGCAGCCCCATGCGCTTTCGCCAACCCGCCGACGCTATCCGCGCGGGCATCGTCTGCGTACCGGAAGAACGACAGAAACAGGGGGCGATCATCGCCCTGCCTATCGCCCAGAACATCAGTCTGCCGCAGCTGAGCAAGCTCAATCCTAACGGCGTCCTGAACGACGCCCGGGAATGGCGGCTGGCGGACGAGTACGCCTCGCGCCTGCAGGTTAAAGCCTCCAGCTGGCGGCAGCCGGTGGAGACCCTCTCTGGCGGCAACCAGCAGAAAGTGGTGATCGGCAAATGGCTGGCGACCCAGCCCAAGGTGATCATCCTCGATGAGCCGACCAAAGGCATCGATATCGGCTCAAAAGCCGCTGTGCATCAGTTTATGTCCGAGCTGGTCAGCCAGGGGCTGGCGGTGATTATGGTCTCGTCAGAGCTGCCGGAAGTGATGGGCATGGCCGACCGGATTATCGTGATGCATGAAGGGCTGATGGTCGCCGAGTACCGGGCCGGGGAAGCGACGGCGGAAACCATCGTTAGCGCCGCCAGCGGCATCGGCCAGGAGGCAGCATGATGGGACACGCATGGTTGAAGCATCGCGAAGCGCTGCTGGCGGTGGTCATCATTTTGATGATCGGTGCCATTGGCAGCCGGGCGCCGTCGTTCGTTTCACCGGGTAATCTGGTGGAGATGTTTAACGATACCGCCATCCTTATCATTCTCGCCCTCGGACAGATGATGGTGCTGCTCACCAAAGGCATCGATTTGTCGATGGCCGCCAACCTGGCGCTGACCGGGATGATCGTCGCCCTGCTCAACGCCCACAATCCGGGTATTCCGGTGGTAGCGCTGCTGGCGCTGGCAACCCTGCTGGGCCTGCTGATGGGGATGATTAACGGCCTGCTGGTCTGGCGCCTCGGCATTCCCGCCATCGTGGTGACCCTGGGCACCATGAGCATTTATCGCGGCATTATCTTCCTGCTGACCGACGGCGGCTGGGTTAACTCACATCAGATGAGCGCTGATTTTCTCAGTCTGCCGCGCAGCACCCTCCTGGGATTGCCGCTGCTGAGCTGGTGCGCCATCGCCGCGCTGCTGCTGGTGGGTTACTTCCTGCGCTACAGCCGCACCGGCCGGGCCTTGTATACCGCGGGCGGCAACGCGACGGCGGCGTATTACACCGGCATTAACGCCGGGAAAATGCAGTTCGTCAGCTTCTGCCTCTCCGGCGCGCTGGCTGGCTTCTGCGGCTATCTGTGGATCTCGCGCTTCGCCGTCGCCTATGTCGATGTGGCGAACGGCTTTGAGCTGCAGGTGGTCGCCGCCTGCGTGATCGGCGGTATCAGCACCATGGGCGGAAGCGGACGGGTACTGGGCTGCCTGTGCGGCGCGCTGTTCCTCGGGGTCATCAATAATGCCCTGCCGGTGATCGGCATCTCGCCGTTCTGGCAAATGGCGATTTCCGGGGCAGTGATCGTCATGGCGGTACTGCTTAACGAGCGCGGCAATCGCGGTCACGGGCGGTTAATCCTGCGTAACGCGGCGTTAGCCCGGCAGAAACAAGGGGTGAAATCATGAGCAAGATGATGGTATCTGAAGAGATGAAAAACGCCCCGGCCGCGCCGTCGCCGCTGCGCCGCCTGCTGTGCTGGGAAGGGTTTTTACTGGCGGTGACCCTCGCGGTATTTATCGGCAACGCCCTGGCTTCCCCTTACTTCCTCAATATCTGGAACCTGTCGGACGCCACCTTCACCTTTACCGAGAAGGCGATCGTCGTCCTGCCGATGGCGATGCTAATTATCGCCCGGGAAATCGATCTGTCGGTAGCCTCGACGATGGCGCTCAGCTCAACGGTGATGGGCTTCTGCGCGGCGGCGGGGATGGATACGCCGCTGCTGGTATTGGTCGGATTGGGCGTGGGTCTGCTGTGCGGTCTGTTCAACGGTATCCTGGTGACGCGTTTTAACCTGTCGTCGATCGTGATCACCATCGGCACCATGAGCCTGTATCGCGGCATCACCTATATCCTGCTGGGCGATCAAGCGCTCAATCACTATCCGGAGAGCTTTGCCTGGTTCGGCCAGGGGTACGTGTGGGGGGCGCTCTCTTTTGAGTTTGCGCTGTTTATCCTCCTCGCGGCCGCCTTCACCTTCCTGCTGCATAAAACTAACTTTGGCCGCCGAACCTATGCCATCGGCAATAACCCGACCGGCGCCTGGTACTCCGGGATCAACGTGAAGCGACATAACCTCGCGCTGTTCGCGCTGGTCGGGCTGATGGCCGGGCTGGCGGCGATCCTGTTGACCTCACGGCTCGGCAGTACCCGCCCCACTTTGGCGATGGGCTGGGAGCTGGCGGTTGTCACCATGGCGGTGCTCGGCGGCGTCAATATTCTTGGCGGTTCCGGCAGCATGCCCGGGGTGATCATCGCCGCCTTTCTGATGGGGCTGGTGACCTTCGGCCTGAGCCTGCTAAACGTCCCCGGCATCGTGATGTCGGTGATTATCGGCGCGATGCTGATCGTGGTGATCTCCCTGCCGATTATGGCCCGGCGGATGCTGCAGCGAAGACGATGTTAATTTCCCCCTCGCCCTGGCCCTCTCCCCAAGGGAGAGGGGACGGCCCGGCGCATGCAGGCAGCCTGTAGTCCGGAGCTGGTTTTCCCCCTCTCACTGCGGGAGAGGGTCGGGGTGAGGGGAAACGGATTTCCCAAAATCAACATTAAGGAGAATTATCATGAGTTTTATGTTGGCACTACCTAAAATCAGCCTCCACGGCGCAGGCGCTATCGGTGATATGGTCAAGCTGGTAGCGGGCAAACAGTGGGGCAAGGCGCTGATCGTCACCGACGGCCAGCTGGTGAAGCTGGGCCTGCTGGACAGTCTGTTTTCCGCGCTGGATGAACAGCAGATGGCTTATCAGCTGTTTGACGGCGTGTACCCTAATCCCACCGAAGCGCTGGTGCAGCAAGGCTATGCAGCGTACCAGGCGGCCCGCTGCGATTACCTGATCGCCTTCGGCGGCGGCAGCCCGATTGATACCGCCAAGGCGATAAAAATCCTCACCGCCAACCCTAGCCCCTCCACCGCCTACTCCGGCGTCGGCAAAGTGAAAAACGCTGGCGTGCCGCTGGTGGCCATCAACACCACCGCCGGCACGGCGGCGGAGATGACCAGCAACGCCGTGATTATCGATAGCGAGCGGCAGGTAAAAGAGGTAATTATCGACCCGAACCTGATCCCGGATATCGCCGTCGACGACGCCAGCGTGATGCTCGACATCCCGCCAGCCGTTACCGCCGCCACCGGCATGGACGCCCTGACCCACGCCATCGAGGCCTTTGTCTCCGTTGGCGCCCATCCCCTGACCGACGCCAACGCCCTCGAGGCCATCCGCCTGATCAACCTGTGGCTGCCGAAAGCGGTAGAGGAGGGACACGATCTGCAGGCCCGCGAGCAGATGGCGTTTGGCCAATACCTAGCGGGCATGGCGTTCAACAGCGCCGGTCTCGGGCTGGTACACGCCCTGGCCCATCAGCCTGGCGCCACCCACAACCTGCCGCACGGGGTGTGCAACGCCATCCTGCTGCCGATCATCGAAAACTTTAACCGCCCGAACGCCGTGGCGCGCTTCGCCCGCGTGGCGCAGGCGATGGGTGTCGATACCCACGGCATGAGCGATGAAGCCGCCAGCATGGAGGCCATCAACGCCATTCGCGCGCTGAGCAAACGCGTGGGGATCCCCCAGGGCTTCAGCCAGCTTGGCGTCAGCAAAGCCGATATCGAAGGCTGGCTGGACAAAGCGCTGGCCGACCCGTGCGCGCCGTGTAACCCGCGCCCCGCCAGCCGCGATGAGGTACGCGAGCTCTATCTGGAGGCATTATGATCCGCAAAGCCTTTGTGATGCAGGTGAACCCTGACGCGCACGAGGAGTATGCACGTCGCCACAACCCCATCTGGCCGGAGCTGGAGGCGGTGCTGAAAACGCACGGCGCGCACCACTACGCCATTTATCTCGATAAAGAGCGCAACCTGCTGTTCGCCACGGTGGAGATTGAGTCGGAAGCCCGCTGGGAGGCGGTCGCCAGCACGGAAGTGTGCCAGCGCTGGTGGAAATACATGCGCGAGGTGATGCCCAGCAACCCGGACAACAGCCCGCTGAGCGCGGAGCTCAAAGAAGTGTTTTATCTGGCGTGAAACCCCGCGACGCCGGAGAGTACCTTCCCCGGCCTCCCCCATGCGGGCTGGAGGCCGGTTCAACGGCGATAATGCAAAACAGGGGACACGATCCTTTACGCTCCCCTGTTTCTCTCGTCCATCATCCGGGGAAAAGTGCGTATTTGTCTTTATCCGCATCGGTAATTTCTCTTAATACCCGGCAAGGTACGCCAGCGGCAACCACATTCGCCGGTATAGAGCGATTTACCACACTGCCCGCGCCTATGACTGAATTCTGGCCAATCGTTACCCCGGGATTAATAATCACTCCCGTGCCTAACCAGACCCCATCTTCAATCACCACCGGTAATGAAAACTGTTGATGCGTATGGCGCAGCGCGGGGTGGATGGGATGCCCGGCGGTGGAGATAGTGACATTTGGCGCAAACATGACGTTATTGCCGATGATAATGTCCGCATCGTCGACCAGCGTGAGGTTAAAATTGGCATAAAAATTATCACCAATCGTCGTATGGATCCCATAGGCAATATTGATCGGCGGCTCTATCCAGCATTGTTCGCCGACTTTCGCGAACATGCGCTGAATAATATCGTTGCGCAATTCCTGATTAAACGGATGCGAATGATTATATTCATAGGCCCGCGCTTTACCCATCAGCCGCTGCTCCGGCAAGCCATATCCTGCATCCAGGTAAAGCTCACCGCTGTTCATACGTTTTTTCATATCCATCATGACATCTTCCTTCTCTGTCAGGCACCACCCTGTGCCACGGAATGTTGATAATTAAACGGTCATCGCATTATCGCGCAGCGGCTCACTTTTCGCCTTGCCCGCTAACGTAAACGCGGATATTAAGGTGACCGTCAGGGCTATTCCGCCGAGGATCATATAGGTCTCCTGGAAGCCGATCCGATCATACATATTGCCGGCGAAGGCGGAGAGGAAGATCGCCGCCACCTGCTTGGCGAACTGGAAGCCCACCAGATAAATGGTCGCCGACAGCCGGACATCAAACACGCCGGTGATGTATTTAAAGGCACCCACCAGCAGGAACGGCACTTCCAGCGCATGGAGCATCTTCAGCGCCACCACTTCCGCGGCGGTGGTGGCGAAGGAAGAGCCAATCATTCTGGCCGCCATCACCATCCCGGCGATCAGCAGGGTATTCTTCGCTCCGATGCGGTTAATAATCCACGGCGAGCTGAACATAATGATGGCGTTACATATTTCTCCCGCGGTGGTGGCGAAACCAAAGGCACGGGTGCCTGCTTCCGGGGTCGCGAAGAACGATTTGAAGAAAGTGGCGAACTGCTGATCGAAAACGTCATACACGCAGGCTACGCCGATAACATACAGAATAAACATCCACATCTTCCGCTGACGGAACATGCGCACCGCCGTTTTTAAATCGATCGCCGGGCGATTGGCGCCGAGCGAGTCCATTACCTGCGCGGACTGACTGGCCTGCGGTTTGGCGATAGCCACCAGCACCACCAGCAGCAGCGCGGCGGCCGACCCCATCCAGAACACCCATTCGGGATTAATGCTGAACAGCATGCCGGCGGTGGTGGCGCAGAGCGCCCATCCCAGACAACCAAAGGTGCGCGCCTTGCCGTATTCAAACCCGCTGTTGCGGCTTACCCGTTCGATATAGGCCTCCATCGCGCCGGCGCCTGAGGAGAATACAAAGCCGATATAGGCGCCGCCGCTCAGCGCCCCGAGCCAGATGTTGGTTTTCAGCAGCGGCGCGAAAACATAGAGGAAGAAGGGAGCAATCAGCACCAGCAGAACGGTCACGATCCACATCAGATGTTTTTTCAGCCCCAGCTTGTCAGAGATCACCCCGAGAACCGGCTGGAAACAGATGGCGAACAGCGACAGGCTGGAGAAAACGAGGCCGGTTTCAGTTTTATTCAGGCCGATAACATCCGACAGCCAGATCGGCAGAAACGGAAAGCAGGTGGCCATGATGAAGAAGTAGAGAAAGAAGAACAGCCCGAAAATCCAGAAGTTGGGGTTGTTTTTGTGGGTACAGACGGTCGGGTTCATTATATTTTCCTCAAGAAGGGCCGCGACGCGGCCCGATACCATCACACGCGTTGCAGGCCAATCAGAATGGCGCTTTCCGGGTCGAGGATGGGCAGCGCCAGCCCCGCCTGCTGTAGCCACTCACCGCTCACCGTCTGCGGCGTCGTCATCCATGCCGGCAGCTTCCGCATGGTGTGGCCGCCCTCGCCGGTGATCTGAATGTTCGGATGATCGAGGAGCGTCACCTGATAGCGGGCGCTCGCCTCCAGCCCCGCCAGGCGCAGCGGCGCCATCAGGGTGTAGTCCGGCATCGCCAGCTGGCTGACGAGAAAAATCGCCTGCGCTTTATCCGGGCTGACGACGCCATGAGCAAGGGTGGTGGCGTCCGGCATATCCATCCGCCACTGCACGCCGTGATGGATCACGTCGCGCCACTGCTTATGCAGGGCCGCGTATTTCCTATACCCGGCGCGCTCTTCTTCATCGGCGCTCACCGGATCCAGCTCAAGCCCCATATGACCGAACAGCGCCGTCAGGCCGCGGAAGGCGATACTGTGCTGGCGGAAGGTGGCATGACAGTGGCGATTACCGATATGCGCGCCCATCACCTCCGGCGGGAAGAAGTAGCTCATGCCGCGCTGGATGGTGTTGCGCTCAAGGGCGTCATTGTTGTCAGAAGCCCAGAAGCGATGGCTGCGCTTGAGGACTTCATAATCGATACGACCGCCGCCGGAGGAGCAGGATTCAAATTCAATATGCGGGAAGCGGGCCACCAGCGTATCCAGCAGGCGGTAGAACTGGCGAGTCTGCGCATCGGCGGCGGCTTTGCCGTTATGGCCCGGCTGCACCAGCTCGCGGTTCATATCCCATTTCACGTAGTCCACCGCGTGTTCGCCCAGCAGCCAGCTCATCCGCTCCAGCAGATAATCAAAGGCTTCCGGAATATTCAGGTTCAGGACAAACTGATGACGCCCGGGAAGCAGCGTATAGCCCGGAAGCGCCAGCACCCAATCAGGGTGTGCCCGATACAGATCGGAATCCGGGTTAATCATCTCAGGCTCCACCCAGATACCGAACTCCATCCCCAGCGATTTCACGTGGTTGATAACCGGCGTCAGGCCGTGGGGGTATTTTTTCTCATCGAGATACCAGTCGCCGAGCGCCGCCCAGTCGTCGTTGCGTCCTTTAAACCAGCCGTCGTCAATGATAAAACGCTCCACGCCCAGGGCCGCCGCTTCATCCGCCATGCGCATGATGTAGTCCGGATCGTGGTCGAAATAGATCCCCTCCCAGGTGTTGAGATGCACCGGGCGCGGCTTGTTGCCAGGGAAGCGAATAATCCGTTCGCGCAGATAACGATGGAACTGCTGGCTCATGCCGTTCAGCCCGTTCGCCGAGTAGCTGGCATACAGGTACGGCGTCCACAAGGTTTCCCCTTCCGCCAGCGCCATTTCGCCCGGCAGATAGAGCGCCTCGGCCTGCAGATAGCGACGGCCATCGGTTTTCACCTCCGCCCGCAAGCGATGATTACCGCTCCAGGCCAGATGCACGCCCCAGACTTCACCCTGCATCTCGCTAAAGGCGTGGCTGCCGGTGATCAGGGCCGGGAAATGTTCGTGAGAGGTGCGCCCGCGGCGGTTCTCCAGCACAAAGCTGTCGTGCTCCAGGGTCAGGCGGTGAGGCTGAAACTCGCGGATCCAGCGGCCATGGAAAGCCATTACCTCACGAGCGCGTTCGGCGACCGGCAATGTGACCGCCAGGCGATCCACCTGCCATGGGCTGACGCGCAGATTGGTCACGCCATGGCGCACGCTCAACACACCGCTGGCATCCAACGCGATCTCGCTGTACAAACGCAGGCCGGCATGCGGGTCTTCGCTGACCAGGGTTAGCGTCTGGCCCTCGTGCCGCACTTCGCTGGTGGCGAAAATCGGCGAGGCATCCAGCCCCTGGCGATGGCCTTCAATGCCCGGCGCGCCAAACAGACCATGGCCCAGCTCCGCCATTAAAGTGACCGGGGAATCGACATCGAGGCGGCCATTGGCGACCGGTCGCGTCAGGCTGTCGGCATCCTGCGGCGAAAAGTGGCTTAAATGCGGCCCCCAGTAGATAATTTCGGCGAAAGGGCGGGCTTTGATCACCACGTCAACCGTTGCGCTTTGCAGGCGTATAATCGAATCTGACATTAGACATCTCCATATCAAGGAATGTCTTACTGTTGATCCGAAACGTTTCGGACGCCAACCAAAACGTTTCGGATCCGTGATCGAGTTCAGGAAATTAATCTGTGGAGAGAATTATCAGGCGGTTTCGCCGGGAATGAATTCGGGCTGCCAGAGCACCTGAAGCGAGGTCAGATCTTCGCCGGCAATTAAGCGGCGGACCATCGTGGCTATCTGGCGGCCCACCCCCTGTCGGGTGGATTGAACCACCGCGCCCACCGGGGTGTCGATGATGCTATCCTGCGGCAAACCGTCGTAGACCACCAGTGAGACGCGATCGGCGCCGGTAAGACGTCCGAGCTGAGCCAGGGCCATCGCCGCGCCGTCGCCATGGGTATTGCAGTCGGTGACAATCGCCGTTGGCGGTTCAGGCAAGCGCAGCAGCTCCATCGTTGCCTGAAACCCGCCGCGGCGGGTGGGCGGCACGCTGCGCAGCCAGGTTTCCGCCAGCCCCGCTTCGCGCAGCGCTTCCAGGTAACCGTTGCGGCGTTGAGTAATAAACGCCTGATTATTATTTTCGCTCAGCAGCGCGATGCGCCGGTGCCCCTGGCTAATCAGATGGCGGGTGGCGCGATACGTGCCCGCCTGGTTATCGAAATCAAACCAGGCGTAGGGCTGCGGCAGGCGGCTACGGCCCAGCGCGAGAAAAGGAAAGCCGGAAGAGAGCAGCTGAATCAGGCGCGGGTCGTCGTCCAGGGTATGCGCGACGATCAACGCATCGACGCGACGGCTCTGCACCATGCGCATATAGCCGTGTTTATCGGCCTGTTCATCATCGGCGATCAGCAGTAAATCAATCTCATAGCGCGCCAGCTCGTGGCTGATTTCTCCCACCATTTCGAGAAAGACGTTGTTATTCAGCGGCGCGGGGCGCACGGGGAAAACGAGGCCAACGGCGTCGATTTTGCCCATTTTCAGGCGACGCGCGAACGTGTTTGGCCGATATCCGCGACGCTGCGCTTCAGCCTCCACGCGAGCACGGGTCTCCTGCGACACATCATCATAGCCGTTTAACGCGCGGCTGACGGTCGTTACCGAGATCCCAAGTTCTTTAGCAATGGCTTTCAGCGACATAGGTATGCCTGTCTTCGCGGAAGAATGCGGCTAGTGTCCCGCAATACGGCTATGGCGTCCAGCGAGAGCGCGACGCCCGCCGGTGCGATGTCAGTTTTGCTCAGCGATCAGCAGGGCCTGCGTATCCGGCTCCAGGGCCTGAAACACATGCTCCTGATCCGCCGGATAGCAGATGTAGTCGCCCTCGCCGAGCTCTTCCGGCGCCGACGTCAGCCCTACCCGCGCCCGCCCCTGGGTCACGATAATATGTTCCACCGAGCCTGGCGGATGCGGATGCGAAATGCGGTCGGCGCCGGGCTGGGTGAGCAGCAAATAGATGTCCCGACGCGCGCCGGGTGGACAGGCGGCCAGCAAAATAGCCTGATAGTTCGCCTGCTCCGCCACTACTTTTGTCCCCTCGCCGCGGCGGATCACCTGCGTTTTGTTCACCTGCGGCTCAAGCAGCCTGGCAAATGGAATATCCAGCGCTACGCAGAGCGACCACAGCGTTTCCAGACTCGGATTACCGTTGCCGGACTCCAGTTGCGATAGCGTGGATTTGGCGATACCCGCCCGACGCGCGACTTCCGCCAGCGAAAGCCCGGTCCGCGCCCGCTCCCGCACCAGACTTTTGGCGATAACGCTGATTGGCTGTGTCATACCCGCCCCTTGTTTTTTATATCGAACGATTTGTTCGCCTTGAAAAACGATCATTATGTGTTCATTATAATGGAAATTCGTTCGATATGGCTAAGTGATATGAAACAAACTCTCTCCAGTCTCAGCGGAGACACGATAAAAGCGATTGTTTTAGTTTGCCTCGCCGTCGGGGTGGTAGGCATGTCCTATGGGTCGCTGGCGGTGGCTTACGGCTTCCCCTTATGGGTGCCGCTCGTACTTTCGGTGTCCGTGCTGGCGGGCGCCTCTGAATTTATGTTTATCGGTATTGTCGCCAGCGGCGGTAGCCCGCTGGCCGCCGCCGCCGCCGGCCTGTTAGTCAACGCGCGCCATATCCCTTTCGGGGTGACTGTGCGCGAACTGGTTGGTCGGCGCGCCTTAAGCTTTATCGGGTGCCACATTATGAACGACGAGAGCGTGGTCTTTGGCTTGTCGCAGCCCACCCCCGCGCAGCGCAAAGCGGCCTACTGGCTGTGCGGCGCCGGCGTAGCGCTGATCTGGCCTTTGGGTACGCTCACCGGCGCCGCCGTCGGCAAACTGCTGCCGGCGCCGGAAACCATCGGGCTTGACGCGGTCTTCCCGGCAATCCTGCTGGCGCTGGTGATCCCGGCCTTTAAAAACCGTACCACGCTGATCCGCGCCGTCAGCGGCGCCGCGCTGGCGCTTGCTGCCGTGCCGTTTGCGCCTACCGGGCTGCCGGTGCTGCTCTCGTTGTTTGGTTTACTGTCGAGGAAAAAATAATGGGCAATATGACGCTGTTTATCGCCGGTATCGCCATCCTGTCGCTGGGAACCTATCTGATGCGTCTTGGCGGCGCGAAGCTTGGTAATCGGCTGGCATTTTCCGAGCGCTCGCAGGCGCTGCTTTCCGATGCGGCGACGGTGCTGCTTTTTTCCGTCGCCCTGGCCACCACTTTCTATGAAGGCGCGCATTTCGCCGGCATGGCGCGCGTTCTGGGCGTGGCTGTCGCTGTGTTTCTCGCCTGGCGCAAGGTGCCGCTGATCGGCGTGATTATCGCCGCGGCGGTGGTGACGGCGCTGCTGCGGCTGGCGGGTATGTCCTAGGACGGGTAGGCGTAATTCGCCAAACCGGTGCGTTGTCCGCTAATTGTGCCTTCAAGCCAGTGAATAACCGCCGTTATCTCCAGCGGGCGCTGCTGGTCTATCGTCAAAAGGGGCCCTAAAGACATGGGCTGCGCACGCCCGGCCAGCTGGGCCAGCTCCGGCAGATACTCTTCGCCGGGGTGGCCCGGCGGCCGCGTCGCCAGCCGCGAGGCATAGCGCGCGACCGCCAGCTCGGGGGAGATATGGTTCCAGATCTCAATCACCTGCTCCACGCCCGCCTGCCGCAGCAATTTTTGCAAGGTCTCCCGGGGCTGAAAGCCGAACCAGGCGTCGATCAACCAAACCATGCTGGCAGGCGACGCGCCGACAATCGACCAGATCACCTCATACGCCGCACAGCCCAGCTGGCGATTCATTGGCCGGTCGACCGGGGCCAGACGCGCCATAAACGGCTCTTTGATGCCGTCGATCGTCAATACCGGCAGGCTGAAGGTCTCCGCCAGCAAACGGGTGATGGTACTCTTCCCCGAGGCCGGAATGCCGTTGATTAAAATAGCCGTTTTGCAGACTGGGGTCAGATGTCTGTTCATAGTAATGCGACAACCTCCTCCCGGCTGCGGGCCATCCGCAGTTTGGCCATCGTGTCATTGTTATCCAGCAGCGCGACGATGGAGCGGATCCCCTCCTCGATATGCGCATTGCTGTCCCGGGCGCCAAACATAATGACAATGTCGGCTTTTTCACTGTCCGCAAAAGGAATCGGCTTTTCCAGCAGCACCAGGCTAAAGCAGTTGCGTCTGACGCCGCACTCGGGTCGGGCATGGGGGATGGCAATACCTTCATCGAAGACGTAATAGGCGCCATGGTTTAGGGTATTGTCGATCACCGCCTGGCTATATTCCGTCGAAATAAAGCCTTTTGCCTCCAGCGGGCGGGCAGCCAGCTTTATTACCCGCTGCCAGTCGGACTCCACAACGCCAACCTGAATGGCATCGGCTTCGATAAGCAGTTCTTTTATGGTCATTCTGTATTCCTAAATATTGCGGCGAATAATATTGCGTAAATTATCAATCTGCAGAAACAGCGTATCGATATCCTGCCGGTGGGTGGTGCTTTTGGCATATATCGATAGCGCCCGGTTGTAAGTCAGCATTAATGTTTTTTGCACCTCGCTATTGCCAGGCTGGCGCTGTAGTTCGCCTTCCAGTCTGGCAATCTCCTCCGCCAACTGACGGGACTGTTGATCATAATCCTGCAGCGGGGTTTGCTCTTTTTTCCACAACGTTTTCAATGATTCAAACATAGCAAGTTCCCTCCCTGGCGGAAGACAGGGCAATGAAATAGAGAGTGAAGGAGAAAACGTTATTTAAATAACGCCATTTTTTCCATTAAGACATCAGTGACCGCCTGGTTGGCGGGAATTAAGAATTTCCGTACGCTGTCATTCACCTTCCCTTTCTCAAACGTCGTTTTACAGCGGTCAACCCACTGCACGTTCATTTCCGTCCCGACGTTCACTTTATTAATCCCTTCGGTGACGGCCAGCCGCATATCCTCATCGCTGACGCCGGTACCGCCATGCAGCACCAGCGGCACGCCGGTCGCCGCGCTAATCTGTTTCAGCCGTTGGTGCTGTATCTGCGCTTTACCGGTGTAGAGGCCATGCACGGTGCCTACCGAAACGGCCAGCATATCGACCTGGGTCTCCTCCACAAAGCGTTTCGCATCTTCGACGGTGGTAAAACAGATATCTTCCGCCGCCACCGCTTTTCCATCCTCTGACCCGCCTATCGCCCCCAGTTCGCCTTCTACCGTAATATTGCGCGGGCGGGCCATCTCCACCACAATCCGCGTATTACCGATATTTTCCTCAAGGCTTAAATGTGAGCCGTCGTACATCACCGACGAAAAGCCCGCGTTCATTGCCGTCTCGATAGCCTTAATATCTGAGCAGTGGTCAAGATGCAGACAGGCTGGAATATTTTCACTGTCCGCTAATGAACGCACGGCGTCTACCAGCAAACGATAGCCGAGGTACTCCGCGGTCCCGGTTGAAATTTGGATCATTAACGGGCTGTGGCTGTTTTGCGCGGCTTTGAAAAACGCCGGCAGCATCTCAATACAGTGCAAGTTAAACGAGCCAATCGCTTTAAAATTTCTCGCTTGGGCAATTTTTAAAATCTCATTGAAATTATACAGACTCATGAACATTTTCCCCTTTCGGCTTAGCGGATTTCCCGTTGACAAACCATGCCAGTGCGGCGACAAACACAATAAATAAGGCGACAAAGAGCCAGTTATTCTGGAAGGCGTGGCCTAATACCAGACCCGAGCTGATGACGTCAGAGTCGCTGAAGGTGACGCCCGTAAAGCCATAGCTCTCCAGCATGGGCACCAGAATGGCCGGCAGAAACGTGATAAACAGGCCGTGAATAACCCCGCCGATCATCGCCCCGCGGCGTCCGCCCAGCGCGTTGCCAAAAACCCCTGCCGTGCCGCCGGCGAAAAAGTTGGTTAACAGCCCGGGGAGGATCATCGCCAGACCGAACATCGGGAAAACCAGCATGCCGATAATCGAGCCGACGGTCGTCGCCAGAAATCCGACAATCACCGCATTCGGCGCATAAGGAAACAGTACCGGGCAATCAAGAGCCGGCTTCGCATCCGGGACAATACGCATCGCGATACCACGAAAGGCCGGCACCAGCTCATTGAGCAATAAGCGCACGCCGCTATAGAGGACAAAGACCCCGGCGACAAACTGAATGGACTGCATAAAGGCATACATCAGGTAGTTAATCCCGCCGGAGAACTGCGCGATGTACTGCGGGCCCGCCGCGATAGCCGGGATGAGATACATCGGCACCATCACCACCGCCATGGCCAGATAGGTATCCTGCAGAAACTTAAAGTTATCAGGCAGCTCGAGATCTTCCGTGGAGCGGGAGCCTTTGCCGACGACCTTTGCGACGGCGGCCTGCACCAGATAACCGATGGTACAGAAGTGCCCCAGGGCCACGTCGTCAGATCCGGTAATGCGCCTGACCACCGGCTGCGCCAGGGCCGGCATTAACACCGCCATCACGCCGCCGAAGATGCCCCCGGTTAAAATCAGCGGTACGCCGGTGAGCCCGGACTTATAGCCAATCACGGCGCCGATCGTCGCCATCCACAGCAGCGCCTGGCCGGTCAGGAAAATATATTTAAGCGGCGTCAGACGGGCGATAATAATATTGACGGCAAAGATCACCAGCAGCGTCAGCGCCACTTCCGAACCTAATTCCCGATTCGCTAACCCGGCGATGGCGGCCACATCGGTAATATAGCCTTTCATGCCAAATCCCTGGGTGAAGATATCGTTCAGAAAGGTTAGCGTGGCGACAATGATGTTGATCCCGGCCATCATAATTAAGAAGCCAAGCAGCGTTTTAAACGTTCCTTCCGCGGTTTTGCCCGGCGATTTCTTTTGCAGGATCAGGCCAAGCATGGCAATAAAAGCAATAAGAATGGATGCCTGACCAAGTAAATCCTTAACGATAAACGCCACGAAGCTATTCATAATCAGCCACCTTCAGATGACGTTCTTTTAAGAATGCGACGATCTTGGTTTCAATTTCCTCTTTATCCGTAAGCTTATTGAGCACCACGACGCGTTTAATTTCCTCTTCAGTGGCATCGGCGGTTAAGATGTCGGCAAAGGTTTTTTGCGTCAAAATCATATCCGATTTAAAGGCTCCGGCTTCGGATACGGTGGTGTGTTCAATATGAGCAGGAATTTCCAGCTTTTTTAAAACTGCCTTCGCCGTCATTTCAATGGCAAAGCTTGAACCGAGGCCGCAGCCACATACGCATAAAATTTTCAGCATGGAGGGTCTCCTCAAATAATATTGAGTTGCTTGGCAAGTTTATAATGATGTCCTTCAGTATCGACCAGACGTTTTTTCATACTGACTAAATCAATCGGAATAGGTTTGTTACTGGAATTAATTACTATGGCTTTATTTTTCATACCTGACTGAATACAGCGAACCACTTCACTGGCCATAATGGTGCCCTGATAAATCTCTTCACAGGTCGGGTCACCGCTGCGTAGGCCATAACCGACAATCGTTTTACGGATTCGGACGCCGATTTGCGGTTCCAGCTGTTTAATCATGGTATCAATCGCTCCCTGAAAGCCGGGAGAGTATTCTTTGGTGTAGCCTTCTGAGCAGAGGATAACGACGCTGTTCTGCGTGCTCAGCTTCCGGGTAATCCGCTCCGCAAGCATGGCCAGCGGCATCTGCGCCTCCGGGATCAGGGCAATATCCGCATTGCATTTAATGGCGGACTGTAACGTTAATTCTCCACAATAACCTCCTAATATCTCAACCATAAAAACCCGCCCCGGCAGCGCTCTTCCGGTATTTCTTAAACGGGAGACTTCTTTAATAATCTGCTCGCAGGCCGTGGAAAAGCCAATCGTATAATCACTGCCATACACGTCATTATCGATAGTCATTCCCACGCCAAAGCAATTAATATCAAATTCACTTAGGGTATTGAGAAACTGCAGGCTGCCGTCCCCCCCGGCCATAATAAGCACGTCAATACGCAGCGATTTCAGTTTTTTAGCAATCATTTCATATTCGCTGCGCTGTAGTTTGCGACTGGTTCGTCCGGAGGTAATGATCGGCACCGCGGTAATGGAGAAATCAACCAGATCGCGCCACGCGATATCCTGATGATTTTTCTCCAGCAGGCCAGGAATACCGCCATTAAACAGCGTGATATCGGCATCAGCCTGCCTGGCAATCTGGAATATAAAATTATTCATTCCCGAAACATCCCCGCCGCTAATAACGATGCCAATTTTCATGACGCCTCCTCGCTCATTTGCCTGACGACATTTTTCCCTGACTGCAAGACTTGTATTTGCAATGGAGATCACATAATGCGTATTAAATTACGTACATGAATAGTTGACAGTCGCAACGGCGGGCTTATTTTTGTGACAAAAATCACACATGCAGAGCGTGTTCTTCATCGCTTTTCCTTTTTAATATCTTTATATTTCATAGCGTTAAAATATCGAGATATTCAACAATGAAGATGTTTCATTGGCGGTAATAATGGGGAGTTAAGAAAAGAACGGAAACGTGAGTACTGCCACATTTTTTTCACGGCGGTGGGGAATAGTGGCTGTTTTTTGCCGAAACGGAAACAAAAAAAGCGCCCTGAGGCGCTCTTTCGACAGTAGCGTTACGCTTATTTGTTCAGTTCGGCAGTCATATGGACGCGGTTGCCGGTAAACGCTTCGGTAATTTTGTAAGACGACGCGCCTGCTGCCTGGGCCTGTGCGGCGATTTTCGCTTCCGCACCGTCCATCGTTGCAGCGGTAGCGGTGACGGTTTCAGCGGCGAAGGAAGCAAAAGAGGCGGCCATAGCGATTACTGCGACAAAAGTTTTGATGCTTTTCATGATATAAACCCTTTCATTCAGTTGTTTAGATAAGGCGTTGTGCCTTGATGTGTTAAATAGTAGCCCGCACATCACCAAACAAAAAGCGGAAGGATTTGCTGTCATCATTCAAATTTACTGATCAACTTTTAACCCGCGATCAAACGCTGCGGGTGGGTGTAGATCGTCGCCCTGCCCGGCTTGCAAAAGCCCACCAGCGTCAGGTTGCAGCGCTCGGCGACCTCCACCGCTAAGGTGGTGGCTGCTGATACCGCGAACAGGATCTCGACCCCGCACATCGCGGCTTTCTGCACCATTTCATAGCTGGCGCGGCTGGAGACCAGCGCGGCGCCCTGCTGCCAGCCCTCGCCGATTTCCGCCCGCCGGCCCAGCAGTTTATCCAGCGCCACATGCCGGCCGACGTCTTCAAAACCGCCCGCCAGTTCGCCCGTCGACCGGACCCAGGCGGCCGCGTGGGTACAGCCGGTGAGTCGGCCGACCGGTTGAAAGTCGTTAAGATGCGCCAGGGCCTGGTCGAGATTGGCGATATCGAACGTCTGAGTGAACGGCAGCGGTTGAACCGGCTTACCAATATCATTGAGCTGCTCGACGCCGCAGACCCCGCAGCCGGTACGCCCGGCCAGCGCGCGACGCCGGGCTTTGAGCCCCATAAAACGCCGGCTGGAGAGTTCAATCTGCACCTCAAGGCCGTTGCATACCGACACCACGTCCATGCCGAAAATCTCCCGCCGATGCTCAATAATCCCTTCGGATAAGGAGAAGCCGACGGCGAACTGCTCCAGGTCTTTCGGCGTGGCCATCATCACCACGTGGGAGATACCGTTGTAGACCAGCGCGACCGGTATCTCTTCCGCTAACTCATCTGGCTGAGGATGTTGCAGATCCTCGCGCTTCCAGAGGGAGACCTGGCGATATCCTGTGACATTCGTCACATTTTCGATTTGTTCGAGAGGCTTCTTGTTCACTTTGCTTTAACCGTATTGGAACAGGCATACACACAATGTGGTATTCTGTTTTTATCCCTTCAGGAATGAGGGAAATATGCCCTAATTCTGAACCTTTGCGGCTCTCACCGCAAAGCAAATAACTACATGTGACAATGTCGAAACAAGGAGCGAACCATGCAGGTCAGCAGAAGGCAGTTCTTTAAGATCTGCGCTGGCGGTATGGCGGGAACCACGGCAGCAGCGCTGGGCTTTGCCCCGGCGACTGCGCTCGCGGAGACACGGCAGTACAAATTGCTGCGCACGCGCGAAACCCGTAACACCTGCACATACTGTTCTGTCGGCTGTGGGCTGTTGATGTATAGCCTCGGCGACGGCGCGAAAAACGCCAAAGCATCCATTTTCCATATCGAAGGCGATCCGGATCATCCGGTCAACCGTGGTGCGCTCTGTCCGAAAGGGGCTGGTCTGGTGGACTTTATCCATTCTGAAAGCCGCCTGAAATTCCCGGAATATCGCGCGCCAGGCTCCGATAAATGGCAGCAAATCAGCTGGGACGAAGCGTTCGATCGCATCGCCAAGCTGATGAAAGAGGACCGCGACGCCAACTTTATCGCGCAAAACGACGCTGGCATCACCGTCAACCGCTGGTTGACCACCGGGATGCTGTGCGCCTCCGCCTCCAGTAACGAAACCGGCTATTTAACGCAAAAATTCACCCGCGCCCTCGGGATGCTGGCGGTGGATAACCAGGCGCGTGTCTGACACGGACCAACGGTAGCAAGTCTTGCTCCAACATTTGGTCGCGGTGCGATGACCAACCACTGGGTGGATATTAAGAACGCCAACCTGATCGTGGTGATGGGCGGTAACGCCGCTGAAGCGCATCCGGTGGGATTCCGCTGGGCGATGGAAGCCAAAATCCATAACGGTGCCAAACTCATCGTTATCGATCCGCGCTTCACGCGTACAGCGTCGGTGGCTGATTTCTATACCCCGATTCGTTCCGGTACCGACATTACCTTCCTGTCGGGCGTGATCCTGTATCTGCTGAATAACGAAAAATTCAACCGCGAATACACCGAAGCCTACACCAACGCCAGCCTGATCGTGCGTGAGGACTACAGCTTCGACGACGGGCTGTTCAGCGGCTATAACGCAGAAAAACGCCAGTACGACAAAACCAGCTGGAACTATGAGCTGGACGAAAACGGCTTCGCCAAACGCGATACTACGCTGCAGCATCCGCGCTGCGTCTGGAACCTGCTGAAGCAGCACGTTTCCCGTTATACCCCGGATGTGGTCGAAAACATCTGTGGTACGCCGAAGGCCGACTTCCTCAAAGTCTGTGAATACATTGCTGAAACCAGCGCGCCGGATAAGACCGCGTCGTTCCTGTACGCTCTCGGCTGGACCCAGCACTCCATCGGCGCGCAGAACATCCGCACCATGGCGATGATCCAACTACTGCTGGGCAACATGGGGATGGCGGGCGGCGGCGTCAACGCCCTGCGCGGCCACTCCAATATCCAGGGTCTGACCGACCTCGGCCTGCTCTCCACCAGCCTGCCAGGCTACATGTCGCTGCCGAACGAAAAACAGGCCGACCTGCAGACCTACCTGACGGCTAACACGCCGAAGCCGCTGCTGAAAGACCAGGTCAACTACTGGGGCAACTATCCGAAGTTCTTCGTCTCCATGATGAAAGCCTTCTTCGGCGATAAAGCGACAGCAGAAAACAGCTGGGGCTTTGACTGGCTGCCGAAATGGGACAAGAGCTACGACGTTCTGCAGTACTTCGAGATGATGAATCAGGGCAAAGTGAATGGCTATATTTGCCAGGGCTTTAACCCGGTCGCCTCGTTCCCGAACAAAAACAAGGTCGTCGCTTCCCTGTCGAAGCTGAAGTTCCTCGTTACCATCGACCCGCTCAATACCGAAACGTCCACCTTCTGGCAAAACCACGGTGAGTCGAACGATGTTGACCCGTCGAAAATCCAGACCGAAGTGTTCCGTCTGCCGTCTACCTGCTTCGCCGAAGAGAATGGGTCTATCGTCAACTCCGGCCGCTGGCTGCAGTGGCACTGGAAAGGCGCGGACGCCCCGGGGATCGCTGTCACCGATGGTGAAATCCTCGCCGGTATCTTTACGCGCCTGCGTAAGATGTATGCCGAAGAGGGTGGCCCGGCGCCAGAGCCAGTTCTCAACATGACGTGGAACTACTCCACGCCACACGAGCCGGCGTCAGAGGAAGTGGCGATGGAGAGCAACGGTAAAGCGCTGGCGGATATTACCGACCCGGCAACCGGCGCGGTGATCGTCAAGAAAGGCCAGCAGCTGAGCTCCTTCGCACAGCTACGCGACGACGGCACGACTTCCAGCGGCTGCTGGATCTTCGCCGGAAGCTGGACGCCGGAAGGTAACCAGATGGCGCGCCGGGATAACGCCGATCCGTCAGGCCTCGGCAATACGCTGGGCTGGGCATGGGCATGGCCGCTCAACCGCCGCATCCTGTATAACCGCGCCTCCGCGGACCCGCAGGGTAAACCGTGGGATCCGAAGCGTCAGTTGCTGAAGTGGGACGGCGCGAAATGGGGCGGCGTGGATATTCCGGACTACAGCGCCGCTGCGCCTGGCAGCGACGTCGGTCCGTTTATAATGCAGCCGGAAGGGATGGGCCGTCTGTTCGCTATCGATAAGATGGCGGAAGGACCGTTCCCGGAACACTACGAGCCGTTTGAAACGCCGCTCGGGACTAACCCGCTGCACCCGAACGTGGTCTCTAACCCGGCCGCTCGCGTCTTCAAAGGCGATCTCGAGCAGATGGGCAAAGCGGAGAAATTCCCGTACGTCGGCACCACTTATCGCCTGACTGAGCACTTCCACTACTGGACCAAGCACGCGCTGCTTAACGCCATCGCGCAGCCGGAGCAGTTTGTGGAGATCGGTGAAAAACTGGCGAATAAACTCGGCATCAGCCATGGCGATACCGTCAAGGTCTCCTCCAACCGCGGCTACATTAAGGCCAAGGCGGTGGTGACCAAACGTATTCGCACGCTAAAAGTTGACGGTAAGGATATCGATACCATCGGCATTCCTATTCACTGGGGCTATGAGGGCGTGGCGAAAAAAGGCTTTATTGCCAATACCCTGACGCCGTTCGTCGGTGATGCGAATACGCAGACGCCGGAGTTCAAAGCTTTCCTCGTGAACGTGGAAAAGGTGTAACGGAGACGACTTATGGCTTATCAATCGCAAGATATTATTCGTCGTTCCGCGACTAACGGTTTCACCCCCGCGCCTCAGGCGCGGGACCACCAGCAGGAGGTGGCGAAGCTTATCGACGTCACCACCTGTATCGGCTGCAAAGCCTGTCAGGTGGCCTGTTCCGAATGGAACGATATTCGTGATGAAGTCGGTCACAACGTTGGGGTGTATGACAACCCGGCGGACCTGACCGCCAAGTCATGGACGGTGATGCGCTTCTCGGAAGTGGAGCAAAACGACAAGCTTGAATGGCTCATCCGCAAGGATGGCTGCATGCATTGCGCTGACCCGGGCTGCCTGAAGGCCTGCCCGTCAGAAGGCGCGATCATTCAGTACGCCAACGGCATCGTCGATTTCCAGTCCGAGCAGTGCATCGGCTGCGGTTACTGTATCGCCGGCTGTCCTTTCGATGTGCCGCGTCTGAACCCGGAAGACAACCGCGTCTACAAATGTACCCTGTGCGTAGACCGCGTCACCGTCGGCCAGGAACCGGCCTGCGTGAAAACCTGCCCGACCGGCGCCATCCACTTTGGCTCCAAAGAGGATATGAAAACGCTGGCCGGCGAGCGCGTAGCTGAACTGAAAACCCGCGGTTACGACAATGCGGGCCTGTACGATCCGGCCGGCGTCGGCGGTACCCACGTCATGTACGTGCTGCACCATGCCGATAAGCCGAATCTGTACCACGGCCTGCCGGAAAACCCGGAGATCAGCCAGACCGTCAAGTTCTGGAAAGGCATCTGGAAACCGCTGGCGGCCGTCGGCTTCGCCGCGACCTTCGCAGCCAGTATCTTCCACTACGTCGGCGTCGGTCCGAACCGCGCGGAAGAGGAAGAGGACAACCTGCATGAAGAGAAAGACGAGGTGCGCAAATGAAAAAACGTGACACCATCGTGCGCTACACGGCGCCGGAACGCATCAACCACTGGGTCACCGCCTTCTGCTTCATCCTGGCGGCGGTAAGCGGGTTAGGCTTTTTCTTCCCGTCCTTTAACTGGCTGATGCATATCCTCGGCACGCCGCAGCTGGCGCGAATTCTCCACCCGTTCGTCGGGGTGGTGATGTTCGCGTCGTTCATCATCATGTTTTTCCGTTACTGGCACCACAACCTAATCAATCGGGATGATATCTTTTGGGCGAAGAATATTCGTAAGATCGTCGTCAACGAGGAGGTGGGCGATACCGGACGCTATAACTTCGGCCAGAAATGCGTATTCTGGGCGGCGATTATCTTCCTGGTACTGCTGCTGGTGAGCGGTGTGATCATCTGGCGTCCGTATTTTGCGCCGGCTTTCTCAATCCCGGTGATCCGATTTGCGCTGATGCTGCATTCATTTGCCGCAGTGGCGTTAATTGTGGTTATCATGGTGCATATCTACGCCGCCCTCTGGGTGAAAGGCACCATTACCGCGATGGTGGAAGGCTGGGTCACCAGTACGTGGGCGAAGAAACATCACCCGCGCTGGTACCGAGAGGTCCGCCAGAAACAGGAAAAGTCATCTGAATGAGTATTCGCATAATCCCGCAAGACGAGCTGGGTTCGAGCGAGAAACGCACGGCGGAAGCAATTCCGCCGCTACTGTTCCCCAGGCTGAAAAATCTGTATAACCGCCGCGCTGAACGTCTGCGCGAGCTGGCCGCCAATAACCCGCTGGGCGATTACCTGCGCTTTGCCGCGCTGATCGCCCATGCCCAGGAAGTGGTGCTGTACGACCATCCGCTGCAGATGGATCTCACCGCCCGTATTAAAGCGGCCAGCGAACAGGGCAAGCCGCCGCTGGATATCCACGTCCTGCCGCGCGACAAACACTGGCACAAGCTGCTGCACTCGCTGATTGCCGAGCTGAAGCCGGAGATGAGCGGCCCAGCGCTGGCGGTCATTGAAAATCTGGAAAAAGCCTCTGAGCAGGAGCTGGAGCAGATGGCCAGCGCGCTGTTTGCTTCCGACTTCGCCTCGGTCAGCAGCGATAAAGCGCCGTTCATCTGGGCCGCGCTGTCGCTCTACTGGGCGCAGATGGCCAGCCTGATTCCGGGGAAAGCGCGCGCTGAATACGGCGAACAGCGCCAGTTCTGCCCGGTGTGCGGCTCGATGCCGGTCTCCAGCATCGTGCAGATCGGCACCACCCAGGGGCTACGCTATCTGCACTGCAATCTGTGCGAAACCGAGTGGCACGTGGTACGCGTCAAATGTAGCAACTGCGAACAGAGCCGCGATCTGCACTACTGGTCGCTGGACAACGAGCAGGCTGCGGTGAAAGCCGAAAGCTGTGGCGACTGCGGAACTTACCTGAAGATTATGTATCAGGAGAAGGATCCGAAAGTCGAAGCCGTCGCCGACGATTTGGCATCCCTGGTGCTCGACGCCCGCATGGAGCAGGAAGGCTTCGCCAGAAGCTCAATTAACCCGTTCATGTTCCCCGGCGAAGGGGAATAAGTTCTGCGCTCCTATAACGGGCGACTCAGGTCGCTCGTTATCATTCATACGGTGTGAACACGCCGGAAATGCTCTCCTTAGCCCGTTTCTGCTTCTCCAGATATTGTTCAACTTTTAGGGTGCTGTTCAGAAGGACAAGGTATTACGGCGCACCTGATAACGAGCAAATTACACCTGATAAAAACGAAGAAAAAGCAGATCTTTGCTGAGAAATACGCTTCTGCGAGCCGCTTTCCACAATGCGATCGCGGCTTTATTCGGTATATCTTTTTCGCAATAACCAGGCTATAACACTGGATATTAACCCAGTAAAAGGGACTTGCCATGACGTTGGAAAAAGGGATTGCTTCGCTGGTTGAGGAGTTTATTGCTGCGGGGCGGCCATCATCACGAGAACAGAGTATTGATGACCGGAGAAACGGCTATCTCGCCAGCGCCGTTCTCGCAGGGGAAACAGAAACGCGGGTGCAGGTTGAAGACATCACGCTCGATGGCATGACCTTGCGCGTCGTCTCGCCGCCAAAAAGCAACGGCTTACTACCCACCATTGTGTATTATCACGGCGGCTGTTTTGTCAGCGGCGGCTTTGCCACCCACGACAATCAGCTCCGCCAGCTAGCCTGGTTCAGCGGTTGCCGGGTGATCGCCGTGCAGTACCGCCTGGCGCCGGAGCATACCTTTCCGGCGGCGCACGATGACGCAGAACAAGGTGTCATGATCATCCACCGGCACGCGGAGCAGCTTGGCGTTGACGCCTCACGCATCACACTGGCTGGCGACAGCGCCGGCGGGCACCTTGCTCTGGTAACGGCCCTGCGCCTGAAAGCGAATGCGGCGTGGCAACCCGCGCAGCTGATTCTGATTTATCCCATGCTCGACCCCACCGCCAGCATGGCGAGCTACGTCAGCAACGGCGCTGACTATGTGATTACCCGGGACACGTTGTTGAGCGGCTATGAAATGTACCTCGCCTCGACGCCAGCGAACCATCCGGATGCCAGTCCACTCTGGCGCGACGATTTTCACGGTCTGCCGCCGGTGCATATTCTGACGGCGGAGTTCGATCCTTTACGCGACGAGGGCGAAGCGCTGCATCGAAGGCTTATGGCGCAAGGGGTGGAGAGTTCCTGTCAGCGCTATCTGGGGGTGATCCACGGCTTCTTTCAGCTGGGTGGGATCAGCCGCGCCGCGCGAGATGCCATGCGGGATATCGCCTGGCGCTTAGCATCGCCAGGACGATAACCGCCCGAGGCTTACTCTTCCTCGTTGCCGCCCTCTTCGTAAGAGCCAAAGGGCTTCGCCGGCAGCACGATGTAGATCCCCTCGAAAACGGCGCCCTGTTTATCGTCGCCAAAAAGCTCCACCTGCATTTGCACGCGGGCTTTACGCCCACGCGCCAGACGGTCGAGATCGCCGCTCAGCGAACCGAGGTCGGCGATGGCGCTGGGGCGGCCGCTAATGGGCTGACTGTAGCGGATATGCGCATCCGCCAGAATGATGGTGCCCCCCAGGTGCCGCTCGCGCAGCATCAGCCAGATAAGCCCCCATCCGGTTAAGGTGGCGAGCGAGAACAAACTGCCGGCAAACAGCGTGTGGTGCGGATTCTGATTTCCCGCTTCCGGCATGGTGGTAATAAATTTCTGCCCGGTGTACTGCTGAATGCGCACGCCCATTTTTTCACTCAGCGGGATATGCTGATACCACGCCTGCTGTAGCTGCGCGCACCAGTCGCCACGGTGGAGAATGTCGTCCAGCGATGCGACCGGCTTAATCATCAGGAAATGACGGATCGGCGTGGTGGTCGGGGTGGTGATCTCCCCCTGATTGATAAAGCCGAGCTTGGCGAAAAACTCCACCGCATCTTCGCGAGCGCTACAGGTGACCCGCTTAACCCCTTCCTGACGCGCGACGGACTCCAGGGTCATCGCCATCAGCGTACCCAGCCCTTTATCCTGCACCGAGGGATGAACGGCCATAAAGCGAATGGAGGCTTCATTCTCTGCATTGATATATAGCCGGCCGACAGCCACCAGGTTGCCCTCTTCATCCACCACCATCTGATGATGCGCCATCGCATCCCAGGCGTCACGTTCCGAACCCTTAGGCTGATGCAGCGGCTTACGCAGCATCTCCCAGCGGAACTGATAGTAGCTCTCTAACTCTTCTGCTGTTTGCGGTACACGAAGGTGATACATAGTCGTACTCTCTTTTGTTACCCGCAGCCTGCCCGGAAGCTGGGTCATACTTGCAACCAAAAGGTCACGGGACCATCATTGACCAAAGAAACCTGCATATCCGCAGCGAATCTTCCGGTCTGGGTGTTCATTTCCTGCTGGCGACAGCGGGCGACGAAATACTCATACAGCGCCTCAGCGCGGTCAGGAGCGGCGCCTTTCGAGAAGCTTGGCCGCATTCCCCGCTCGGTATCCGCCGCCAGCGTAAATTGTGAAACCACCAGCACGCTGCCGCCCGCCTGCTGAACGTTCAGGTTCATTTTCCCCTCCGCATCGCTGAAGATGCGGTAGCCCAGCACGCGCTCGCAGAGGCGATTCGCTTTTTGTTCATCATCGTCTTTTTCGACCCCCAGCAGCACCAGCAGCCCCGGGCCAATTTCGCCCGTCACCTCGTCCGCCACGGTAACGCTTGCACGGGATACGCGTTGAATTAATGCAATCATGGTTGTTCTGTTTCTTCTGTTTTAAGTTTGCGGTATTCACCGAGAGTGACAGTAATTTCAGCGCCAAGCAAGACGATACACCAGGTCCAGTACACCCAGACGAACAAAATCGGCACCACCGAAATCACGCCATAAATGAGCTGATAGGACGGAAAGGTGGTGATATAGAGGGCAAACGCTTTTTTACCTGCCTCAAACAGCAGCGCTGCCACCAGCGCTCCGATCACCGCGTCGCGGTTACGTACCTGGGTGGTGGGTACAATACTGTAGAGCAGCCAGAATGCCGCCCAGGAGAGGATCAGCGGGAAAAGACGGAGCAGATTATCAATTACGCCGTCCAGGTCGCTTGCCCAGCGCAGCGACAGCAGATAGGAACTGATCGCCAGGCTGGCGCCCGCCAGCAGCGGACCAAGGGTCAGAATCATCCAGTAAACGGCAAAGGAGTAAACTTTGGGGCGACTGCGCGTGCTGCGCCAGATGGTGTTTAGCGCGCTGTCGATCGAGTACATCAGCAGCAGCGAGGTGACGATCAGGCCAAAGGCGCCTACGGCGGTCATGCGGCTGGAATTGGCGACGAACTGCTCGATATATCCCTGGATCACATCCCCGGTCGCCGGAATAAAATTGGCGAAAATAAAATGGCGGATCTGCACGCTGACTTCGGAGAACATGGGAAAGGCCGCAAACAGCGCGAACACGACGGCAATCAGCGGCACCAGGGACAGTAATGACACATAGGCGAGGTTCCCCGCCAGGGTCGTCATATGGTCTTCATCAATACGCCGCCACAGCAGCTTTAGCCACGCCAGCAGCGGCCGGGTATGGTGGAGTAATTTTTGATGAACGGTTCTTAGCATAGCTGTTTCGCGAAATAGTCAGGGATGGTCTTCTTCCCGGTCACCAGAATGCTGGTGATCCCCAACCGGTTAGCCCCTGCTATATTATCGACGTTATCATCAAAAAAGACCGTATCTGCGGCGGAAAAGCCCTCTTCTTCCAGTACTCGCTGATAAATTTGCGCTTCAGGCTTACGCATTCCCATCTCCTGTGACAGATAGATGCGATCGGCGGCAGCGCGCACTTCCGGGTATTCATCCGGCCAGAACGTGGTGTGAAGACGATTGGTATTGGAGAGCACCACCACGCGATGGCCCTGGGCACGCAGTTTTTGCATGATCGCAATCACTTCCGGACGCAGCGCGACAAACACCGCCTGCCAGCCGTGAGCAAACTGCTCATAGCTGAGGGACATATTCATTTCATGGCACATGGCGGCGGCAAAATCTTCATCGCTGAGCTCGCCGCGCTCATGCTGATGGAAAGCCTCTCCCATGGTGAAATGCTGCTTCAGCGTCGCCAGCGGGATGCGGGTTAAATCGCTCCAGGCCCCCAATACCCGGTTGAAGTCAATGTCGACAATCACATTACCTAAATCAAAGATATAGAGCATTTTCGTCTCCTTCCGCGCCGTGGAAAATTAACTTTAGCGGGAAAGATGAGGTTTGACTATGCATAAACCTGAAACAACAAGCCACTCGCGAACAAAGCCGCATAATGCGGCTTTGAATAAGCAGAATCAGGCTGGCGGTTATTCTGTCGCAGCGCGCAGCGTTTTCCTGCCACCGCGAATGCGTTTAACCAGCATGACCGAAACGAACGCGCCACAGAGCGCAAAGCACGCCATGATGCCAAAGACTATCTTGTAGCCTGTCAAACCAGGGTTGAGATCGAGAATGTAGCCATACAGGCTGTAGCAGAACATGGCCGGTGCGTAGCCAATAAAACTCCCCAGCGCCATGGCGGCGCCGGTCCGGTTCTCCGCGATGTTGGCTTCACCGATCGGGGCAAAGAAGACCGCTCGCTGGGTAAACACAATTGCGCCAAATCCCAGGGTGCAGATCATGCCGAGGTAGACTGGCATGCTTTCGTGGGGCAGCAATATTAACGCCACCAGGGCTACGGTGCTGGCACAGAAGGTATAGAAGAGATATTTGCTTGGCGACTTGAGGATTTTATCGGCTATCAGGCCGCCAATCGGCCCACCCACCATTTTCAAACAATACTGGTTAATGATGCCGTAGGCGCCCACCAGCGCCACCGGCAACAGGTAGATATTTTTCAGGAAGGGAATAAAGAAAGTGAGCCCACAGTAAACCGCATAAACAAAGAAGACGTTGAACGCGATAAGCCAGATGGTTTTATCTTTTAAGACCGAAGAGATGCTACTTTTCTCTGTGGCGCTCTCGACGGTAGCTTTCTCAGGCGCATCCTCATCCTTTTCTTTCAGCATAAAAAACAGCATGATCCCGACAACAATCACGATCAGAGCGTAGAACCAGATCCCGGCTTTAAACCCCAGCAAACCGCTGCCAAACCAGGTGAAAATAGCCAGGGCAGAGAAAGCAATAATCGTGTCGACAATCCCCCGCCCGGTCTCAAAGAAACCAAACAAACGCCCCTGCTGTTCGCTGTTGCCCAACCGGCTTACCGACTTTAATAGCACCGGCCAGTTCATCATGTCGCAGGTAACGCCAAAGAGAGCCCAAACAAAGAGAATTCCCCAGTAGCCTGGCATAGTCGTCAGATAGATCCCCAACAAGCCTGTCGCAATCAGCGATAGCGACATGGTGTAGCGGCGAGGCAGTTTATCGGCAAAGTAAATTGACAGGAAAAAACCAATTGTGGTCACCACGGAGTTCACCGACATGGCATTGCCTATCTGGCCATTAGTCAGATGGAAATAGTCCTGCATCGGAATATAAAAAGCATCTTTCAGAGAAGGCAGTTTATAAATGGTGCCACCGCACAGGGTTAATAAACTGAATATAGCCCATTTCTTTTTTGTGAGCATAAGTTCCCCTAATGATTGAACATCATTTGGTTTAAGGAAAATAACAGACCATCATCATTTATTAAAAATGATGTCCCGGCATAACGAATTATTAGTAAATTTAGTGTGCCAGCGCCGTAAGCGCTTCGTCTTTTATTCTCTGCAACGTCTCTTTGACATAATGGAGCTGCGCTATCGCATCCTCTTTTTCTTTTAGCAGTCGCTCTTCAAGCTGATCGGCGTCTGGCAGTGGGGTTTCGCTCATTTGTCGCCAGGGGATCCACGGGTTGTCCCCCTCCGAGGCAAAACGGAACGGGGGGGCATAGTAATTCACTTCTTCTTCCAGACCGTATGCCATGACCTGCGGATGATCATCACCAAGACAAATTAATTCCGTCAGCAGCGCCTTAAACGGCATATCGCCCTGGCCTGAATTACAGGCCCGATGCCCAAGCCCACCGTTCTCAGTAATAATACAAGCGTCTTTGATATGAACCTGCGTAATGTAAGGTGACATCAACGCTAACGCCTCAAGCGGTCGCTCATTAGCGTTGATCATATTGGCGAAGTCAAAAAGGAGCGATAGCGATGGCATCTCGCTTTGTTTAATTAAATTCACCAGTTCAGCGCTTTTGAGATCTTCATGTTGCTCAAGGGTGAAGGTCAGGCCGGTATGACTATAAGCCTTTTTAATGTATTGAATATCTGCTGAAATTTTTTCCATTACGTCATGTAAATGGCCTTCATAACGCGGATAAAAACGAACGGAAGTCGCTCCTGTTTTTAAAGCGATAGTCGCGGCCTGATCGATGGTCTGTTTATCGGAGGCGCTGGTTTCGATGTGAATATCCAGCTGCAACGCTTTCGCTTTGTCAGCAAACCCGGCTAACTGGGCATCATTCATATTGCTCAGCGAATAACGCTCACCATCAAGAACGTGTATTTTCACCCCCTTTAAATGCAGACTATCTGCAATGGTCAATAAATCATTAGGTAAAACACGTTCAAGCCGCATATTCAAATGATAGGCATAAGCATGAAGGTAGAGTGGTATATTATCAATACGGGAAAGGATCTTCCCGGCGTTATCTTTAGTGACCATAAAATACCTACAAGTTAATAAACAGATCCACAGCCTCAAATCGCCAGTATTCGAGATCTATTTGCACAATATTACCGGCACTATCGGCACGGTGTTTTTCTATCAGAATAGCCGGCAGACCTGCAGAGCCACCGATGAATTTGCTCACATCGCCCGACATTCTGACGGGTCTAAAAGCCAGTTTTTTTATCACCACAGGCTTATGATATTCACGCTCCCAGACGGAGGAAAAAGATTGGTTCTTCAACCGGTCAATAAAATCTGGCGCGATGTTAGGGTTGATAAAGGTCTCGTGGTAGAAAACTTTATGCCCTTCCAGCGCTCCCCAGCCGGTGACCAGATATAAATCATCAGACGGAGTGACATCCAGCAAGGGTTTAGCGGCGTCGGGATAGTCTCGGGTTCGCTGTTTTTCAATAAAGCCCCACGAGGGTTCTCTTCCCTGCTCAATGGCGGCCCGCTGAAAGCTCGCGGGGAGCTCAGGACTGTAGTTAAAACGCGGCTGCGCGACAAACCATCCTTTCCGGTCTTTACGAAAGATCCTCGATTCCGCTTCCAGGCTGAGCAGCGCCTGACGCAGCGTCATGCGTTTGATCCCCAGCAGTTCGCCAAGCTCTCTCTCTGAAGGCAGTTTTCCACCCGCAGCCGTCAGCCCTTGCTTAAGCCACAGATCCAGTTTCTCTTTTGCATTTTCGACAGTAGAAAGATTTTCAGTCATTGTTTAATCCATTTGGTTTAAACCAGATGACTCATCTTACTCTTCTGTAAAAAAAGAAAGCAATTCCTCGGACAAACTTTAGGTATAAATGTGACCAGGGTCTCCTGGAGGCCCCGGGTTAGCGCAGCGATTGTCAGATCTCACCCATAAAAAAACCCCGCCGGAGAGGCGGGGTTTAGCGAACAGCAAGAAGAATCAATTACTCTTCTTTTGCACCGCGCATTGCGCGTTTACGGTCGTTCTCGGTCAGGTGACGTTTACGGATACGGATAGAGGTCGGAGTGACTTCTACCAGTTCGTCGTCATCGATGAACTCCAGAGCCTGCTCCAGGGTCATCTTAACCGGCGGAACCAGAACCGTGGCTTCGTCAGTACCGGACGCACGCATGTTGGTCAGTTTTTTACCGGTCAGGCAGTTTACCGTCAGGTCGTTAGAACGGCTGTGAATACCGATGATCTGGCCTTCGTAAACTTCCGCACCGTGACCGAGGAACAACTTACCGCGATCCTGCAGGCCGAACAGCGCGAACGCTACCGCTTTACCCTGACCGTTGGAGATCAGCACGCCGTTGTTACGCTGGCCCACTTCGCCCGGACGAACGTCGTCGTAGTGGCTGAAGGTGGAGTACAGCAGACCGGTACCGGAGGTCATGGTCATGAACTCTGAACGGAAGCCGATCAGACCGCGGCTTGGGATCACGTAGTCGAGACGTACGCGGCCTTTTCCGTCCGGATTCATGTTTTTCAGGTCGCCTTTACGCTCGCCCAGCGCCTGCATAACAGAACCCTGGTGCTGCTCTTCGACGTCCAGCGTCACGTTCTCGAACGGCTCTTGTTTACGGCCATCGATTTCACGGAAGATAACTTTCGGACGGGAAACCGCCATCTCGAAACCTTCGCGACGCATGTTTTCAATCAGAACGGACAGATGCAGTTCACCACGGCCGGAAACGCGGAACGCATCAGCGTCTTCGGTTTCTTCAACGCGCAGCGCCACGTTGTGCACCAGCTCTTTGTTCAGGCGGTCCAGAATCTGACGAGAGGTAACGAACTTACCTTCTTTACCGCAGAACGGAGAGGTGTTGACGTTGAAGAACATGGAAACGGTCGGCTCATCAACGGACAGGGCCGGCAGCGCTTCGACATTCTGCGGGTCGCAGATGGTGTCGGAGATGTTCAGCTCGCCCAGACCGGTGATCGCGATGATGTCGCCAGCTTCAGCTACGTCGCTCTCGATACGCTCAAGCCCCAGGTGAGTCAGCACTTTACCGACTTTACCGTTACGGGTTTTGCCTTCGCTATCGATGATAGTGACCTGCTGGTTCGGCTTCACTTTACCGCGTTTGATGCGGCCGATGCCGATGACGCCAACGTAGTTGTTGTAGTCCAGCTGGGAGATCTGCATCTGCAGCGGACCGTCAAGGTCAACGTCCGGCGCCGGCACGCGATCGACAATCGCCTGGTACAGCGGGGTCATGTCGTCAGCCATGTCTTCGTGGTCCAGACCCGCGATACCGTTCAGCGCGGACGCGTAAACGATCGGGAAGTCCAGCTGTTCGTCGGTCGCGTCGAGGTTAACGAACAGGTCGAACACCTGATCGACAACCCAGTCCGGACGCGCGCCCGGGCGGTCAACTTTGTTGATGACCACGATCGGCTTCAGACCGTGGGCAAAAGCTTTTTTGGTCACGAAGCGCGTTTGCGGCATCGGGCCATCAAAGGCATCTACCACCAGCAGCACAGAGTCAACCATGGACATAACACGCTCAACTTCACCTCCGAAGTCGGCGTGCCCAGGGGTATCAACGATGTTGATACGGTAATCATTCCATTTGATTGCGGTGTTTTTCGCGAGGATGGTAATCCCACGCTCTTTCTCCAAATCGTTGGAGTCCATCACACGTTCTTGTGCTTCAGTACGTGCGTCGAACGTACCGGATTGCTGTAGCAGCTTGTCAACCAGGGTAGTTTTACCATGGTCAACGTGCGCGATGATGGCGATATTACGCAGATTTTCGATCACAACTTTGCCTCAGGCATTAGAAATAGCGCGTTATTGTACACGTATTAAGCGAAGGACTGAACAGGATCACAAACATCCTCCGCAAACAAGTATTGCAGAGTTTCTTTGTGACCGCTTTCACGGAGCGATAAAAGGGCACCGTAACAAAAATTGCACCAAAATGGTGCTCAATGTTCACGCTGAGGCACTATTTTGGTGCATTATCTCCATCATGGTGCAGTCCTTTTGCACTATGGTGCGCATGATACAGCGTTTTATGGGGCATTTAAAAGTTGGCACAGATTTCGCTTTATATTTTTTAAGGCAACAACGCCACTTTTAAGCAGTATGAAGTTTTCGTTACCACGACGACAATGACCAATCCGGGAGAGTTTAAGTATGTCCGCTGAACACGTTTTGACGATGCTGAACGAGCACGAAGTGAAGTTTGTCGATCTGCGCTTCACCGATACCAAAGGTAAAGAACAGCACGTCACGATTCCGTCTCATCAGGTAAATGCCGAATTCTTCGAAGAAGGCAAAATGTTTGATGGCTCCTCGATTGGTGGCTGGAAAGGTATCAACGAATCTGACATGGTCCTGATGCCGGACGCTTCCACTGCGGTCATTGACCCGTTCTACGAAGAACCGACCCTGATCATCCGCTGCGATATCCTCGAGCCAGGCACCCTGCAGGGCTATGACCGTGACCCGCGCTCCATCGCGAAACGCGCTGAAGAGTACCTGCGCGCTACCGGCATCGCTGACACCGTCCTGTTCGGGCCAGAACCAGAATTCTTCCTGTTCGACGACATCCGTTTCGGCGCCTCTATCTCCGGCTCCCATGTCGCGATCGATGATATCGAAGGTGCGTGGAACTCCTCCACCAAATACGAAGGCGGTAACAAAGGTCACCGTCCGGGCGTGAAAGGGGGTTACTTCCCGGTTCCGCCAGTAGACTCTTCTCAGGATATCCGCTCCACCATGTGTATGATCATGGAAGAGATGGGCCTGGTTGTTGAAGCTCACCACCACGAAGTGGCTACCGCAGGTCAGAACGAAGTGGCAACCCGCTTCAACACCATGACCAAAAAAGCGGACGAAATTCAGATTTACAAATACGTTGTTCACAACGTCGCTCACCGCTTTGGTAAAACCGCGACCTTTATGCCGAAACCAATGTTCGGCGACAACGGCTCCGGCATGCACTGCCATATGTCTCTGGCGAAAAACGGGACTAACCTGTTCTCCGGCGACAAATACGCAGGTCTGTCTGAGCAGGCGCTGTTCTACATCGGCGGCGTAATCAAACACGCTAAAGCCATCAACGCCCTGGCGAACCCGACCACCAACTCCTACAAGCGTCTGGTCCCGGGTTACGAAGCGCCGGTTATGCTGGCTTACTCTGCCCGTAACCGCTCTGCCTCCATCCGTATTCCGGTGGTGACCTCTCCGAAAGCGCGTCGTATCGAAGTGCGCTTCCCGGACCCGGCTGCTAACCCGTACCTGTGCTTTGCGGCGCTGCTGATGGCTGGCCTCGATGGTATCAAGAACAAAATCCATCCGGGCGAAGCAATGGACAAAAACCTGTACGACCTGCCGCCGGAAGAAGCGAAAGAGATCCCGCAGGTTGCCGGTTCTCTGGAAGAAGCCCTGCAGGCCCTGGATGCTGACCGCGAGTTCCTGACGGCTGGCGGCGTATTCACCAATGACGCTATCGATGCTTACATCGCCCTGCGTATGGAAGAGAACGACCGCGTACGCATGACTCCGCATCCGGTTGAGTTCGAACTGTACTACAGCGTCTAATTTTGCTGTAAATCCAGGGTATGTCGTGTTGTGGCGCGGGATGCCCGGGATATTTTGTTGCCGTGGAAACTTTCAGCCCATCTCAGGATGGGCTTTTTTCTCCACCAACACGCTGATCTCGCGAGCTTTTTACCGATAAAAAGCTATACTGCACTAAATTGGTGCACTCTTTTTCAGGAGACTGTCGAATGGCAACAGGCACACTGCCCGATGCTGGGCAGATCCTCAACTCTCTTATCAACAGTATCTTACTGGTCGATGATGACCTGGCGGTGCACTTTGCCAACCCTGCGGCGCAGCAGCTGCTGGCGCAGAGTTCGCGCAAGCTGTTTGGCACCCCGTTACCTGAGCTGTTGAGCTATTTCTCATTAAATATTGGGCTGATGCAGGAGAGTCTGCAAGCGGGCCAGGGTTTTACCGATAACGAAGTGACGCTGGTTATCGATGGCCGCTCGCATATCCTGTCGCTGACCGCCCAGCGGCTGCCGGAAGGCTTTATTCTGCTGGAAATGGCGCCGATGGATAACCAGCGCCGCCTGAGCCAGGAGCAACTGCAGCACGCGCAGCAGGTCGCCGCCCGCGATCTGGTCCGCGGCCTGGCGCACGAGATTAAAAACCCGTTAGGCGGCCTGCGCGGCGCGGCACAGCTGCTCAGCAAAGCCCTGCCCGACCCGGCGCTAACGGAATATACCAAAGTGATCATCGAGCAGGCCGACCGGCTGAGAAATCTGGTCGATCGCCTGCTCGGCCCACAGCATCCGGGCATGCACGTTACCGAAAGCATCCACAAGGTCGCCGAACGGGTAGTGAAACTGGTCTCGATGGAGTTGCCGGACAACGTGAAGTTGATCCGTGATTACGACCCCAGCCTGCCGGAGCTCCCCCACGACCCGGATCAAATTGAACAGGTGTTGCTGAACATCGTCCGTAATGCGCTGCAGGCGCTGGGGCCGGAAGGGGGCGAAATTGTTCTCCGCACCCGGACCGCTTTCCAGCTGACGCTGCACGGGGTGCGTTATCGCCTCGCCGCCCGTATTGACGTCGAAGATAATGGCCCGGGTATTCCGCCCCAGCTCCAGGATACGTTGTTTTATCCGATGGTCAGCGGCCGCGAAGGCGGTACTGGCCTGGGCTTATCTATCGCCCGCAGCCTTATCGATCAGCACTCCGGCAAAATTGAATTCACCAGCTGGCCGGGTCATACCGAATTTTCGGTATACCTGCCTATTCGGAAGTAGAGGTGTTTATGCAACGAGGGATAGCCTGGATCGTTGATGACGATAGCTCCATCCGCTGGGTGCTTGAACGCGCGCTCACCGGAGCCGGCTTGAGCTGCACAACGTTCGAAAGCGGCAATGAGGTGCTAGATGCCCTCACCACCAAAACCCCGGATGTACTGCTGTCAGATATCCGTATGCCGGGAATGGATGGTCTGGCGCTGCTCAAACAGATTAAGCAGCGTCATCCGATGCTTCCGGTCATCATAATGACCGCGCATTCCGATCTGGACGCCGCGGTCAGCGCTTATCAGCAGGGCGCGTTTGATTATCTGCCCAAACCTTTTGATATCGATGAAGCTGTCGCCCTCGTCGACCGGGCGATTAGCCACTATCAGGAGCAGCAGCAGCCGCGAAATGCGCCGATAAGCAGCCCCACCGCCGATATCATTGGCGAGGCGCCGGCCATGCAGGATGTCTTTCGCATTATTGGCCGTCTGTCGCGCTCATCCATCAGCGTGCTGATCAATGGCGAATCCGGTACCGGTAAAGAGCTTGTCGCTCATGCCCTGCATCGCCATAGCCCGCGCTCAAAAGCGCCGTTTATCGCGCTGAATATGGCGGCGATCCCCAAGGACCTGATTGAGTCCGAGCTGTTCGGCCATGAAAAAGGGGCCTTTACCGGCGCCAATACCGTCCGTCAGGGTCGCTTTGAACAGGCTGACGGCGGCACGCTGTTCCTGGATGAAATTGGCGATATGCCGCTGGATGTCCAGACTCGTCTGCTGCGCGTTCTGGCGGATGGCCAGTTTTATCGCGTGGGCGGCTACGCGCCGGTGAAGGTCGATGTGCGGATCATCGCCGCCACCCATCAGAATCTGGAGCAGCGGGTGCAGGAGGGGAAATTCCGTGAAGATTTATTCCACCGCCTGAACGTGATCCGGGTGCATTTGCCGCCGCTGCGCGAGCGTCGGGAAGATATTCCACGTCTGGCCCGCCATTTTCTGCAGATTGCCGCCCGCGAGCTAGGTGTTGAAGCCAAACAGCTGCATCCGGAAACGGAGACAGCGCTGACCCGCCTGGCGTGGCCGGGCAACGTTCGCCAGCTGGAAAACACCTGTCGCTGGCTCACCGTCATGGCCGCCGGCCAGGAGGTGCTGACGCAGGATCTGCCGAGCGAACTGTTTGAGACCACCATTCCTGATAGCCCGACGCAGATGCAGCCAGACAGCTGGGCGACGCTGTTGGGTCAGTGGGCCGATCGGGCGCTGCGTTCCGGTCATCAAAACTTGCTTTCAGAAGCGCAACCCGAAATGGAACGCACGCTGCTGACGACCGCCCTGCGTCATACTCAGGGACATAAACAGGAGGCTGCGCGCCTGCTGGGATGGGGTCGTAATACCCTGACGCGTAAGCTAAAAGAGTTGGGTATGGAGTAGGGTTAAACGGCGTGATGAAAAATAGCCGATCAGCGCAAAGTGCTGCTATTTTGTACTTTACTGTTCCGATGAGTTGAGTATGATCGTGCCCGGCATTAGGGGAGAGCATCATGTTTGAATCACTGGTGAGTATGATATCGAGCGGCGCCGCTGCGAGTCACACACCACAAACGGCAGTCGCTGCCGTTCTGTGCGCTGCGCTGGTCGGGCTGTTCAGCTAATTGTTCCCCCTCTCCTGCGGGAGAGGGGGAAAACATTAAATCACCCTTGAGAACTGCTGCATCCGAGCCTTTTGCCGCAGATAGGCATCAAAGCACATACAGATGTTGCGGATCAGCAGGCGGCCTTTCGCCGTTACCTGGATAGCCTCACTCTCCACCACCACCAGCCCGTCATGCGCCAGCGGCGCCAGCAGTTTCAGGTCCTCAGCAAAATAAGACTGAAAATCCACGGCCCACTGCGCTTCGACTGCATCAATATCCAGACGGAAGTTACAGATCAACGCCTTAATTACGTCGCGACGCAGACAGTCGTCCCGGGTTAACGCGATCCCGCGCCACAGGGCGTTCCCTTGCTCTGCCACCTGCTGGTAGTACTGCTTTAGCTCTTTTTGGTTCTGGGCGTAGCTGTCGCCAATCATGCTGATCGCGGACACGCCCATCCCCAGCAAATCGGTATCGCCCTGAGTGGTGTAGCCCTGGAAATTGCGATGCAGTACGCCGTGACGTTGCGCGACCGCTAATTCATCATCAGGACGCGCGAAGTGGTCCATGCCGATGAACTGATAGCCTGCCGCCGTCAGCGAGCCGATGGTCTCCTGGAGGATCTCCAGCTTCTGTTCAGCGGAGGGCAGATCGGCATCTTTAATTTTGCGCTGTGCGGCAAAGAGCGTGGGCAGATGCGCGTAGTTAAACACGCTCAGGCGGTCAGGATTGAGCTCGGCGACCTTTTGCAGGGTAAAGGCAAAGCTCTCCGGCGTTTGTTTCGGCAGGCCGTAGATGAGGTCGATATTGGTCGAGGTAAATCCAATCTCCCGCGCATGACGGAGCAAATCAAAGATGAACGCTTCGTCCTGTTCGCGGTTAACCAGACGCTGAACCTCTTTATTAAAGTCCTGCACGCCCATACTCAGGCGGTTGAATCCCTCAGCGCGTAAATGATCGAGGACATCCAGCTCGATTTCACGCGGATCGACCTCGATGGAGATCTCGGCTTCGGCGCTGAAATGAAAATGGGTACGCAAAAGATCCATCAGGCGACTGATTTGCGCCTTGTTGAGATAGGTCGGCGTGCCGCCTCCCCAATGCAGTTGCTTAACCTGACGGTTGGCAAACAGCGGCGCACGGTGGATGATCTCCTGTTCAAGGAGATCGAGATACTGATCGGCCTTATGCTGCTGGCGGGTGACGATCTTATTGCAGCCGCAGAAATAACACAGCTTATGGCAAAACGGGATATGCACGTACAGCGACAGGGGACGCTGTGGGTAACGGGCCACAGCGGCATCGAATTCCGCCGCGCCGAATTGTGGTGAAAACTCCAGCGCGGTGGGATACGAGGTATAGCGCGGCCCGGAATAGTTATATTTCTGGATCAGGGCCAGATCCCAGTCGATTATCTGCTCAGACATGCTCACTCCTTCCGATGGTGCCGCCGACGGGTACGCCGTCCCGGCCCCACCGCACCGCGGGTCATGAGCCGGTTGCGCAGCCATTTCTGACGCCGCGACAACCGTCGTAGTTTAACGAATAACCACAGCAGATAACATATAACCAGAAGGGTTATAAGCAGTACCGGGAATCCGATGGGATGCAAATGTTAGTTTCCACCCTTCAGCAGACGCATCATATCTTCCTGACGCTCTTCCTCTTCTTCATCTTCGTCATCGTAAGAGAGGCCGAGCTGCTGCATCAGCTCATCAATGCGATCCAGTTTGGCATCCACCCAGCTCTGCTCTTCAGCATTCAGGGTACCGCCCTCTTCCAGACGTTCCAGCAGCGCGTCCAGGCGCTCATCATTCTCCAGCAACTCCAGCTCAGCCTGCGGTGAAAGCATAGGTTTCTCGCTCTTTGGTTTATGCTGCTTGGGAGCTGGAGCGCTGCTTTCGCTCACGCCCAGCGGGATGGGTTTTTTGCTGCCCACGCGTGGATCTTGCGCCTGGCGCTGTTTTTTACCTGCTGAAGCCGCATCGCCGCCGTTCGCGCGACTACCTGCCGCGTGGCCACGATGTTTCTTCTGCCGTTTGCGATCGCGAGCTTCCTGATTTAACTCTTCACGCGACTTGCGGCCGGATTTGCCACGGGTGGCGGATGTCGGTTTTTTCATGGTGTGTAATCTTCAGACAGTATTATTCAGTATAGAATTGAGGCGGAATCTAGCAGAAAGCAAGCAAAGAAAAAAGGCGACAGATTACTCTGTCGCCTTTTTCCTCACTGACCACCCTTAACGGGCTCTTCTTTCCCTGTTCGCTAACGACTTACCCTGTCTTTCCCTTAGCGTCCAACGGTCCCTGTTTCTTCCTTTTCCCTTTGAAACGTTTCCAAAACGCGCGTCATCCTGACAATCCTGTGGTCTTCGCCTCCTGGCGCTTCCTGACCCCTCGTCCTGAGTCCTCATCCTTTTCAGCATCCCCGCCGTTGTGTATTACTTTACCCTGTTGACAAAAATCGACAACCAGTCTGGCCGTTAAAATTCCACTTTTCAGATTTCTCTATTCTTTTAATCTATTTATTTTCAGTAGGTTATAATTTATTAGTCTTATTTTTCTCAGGCATGTCCTATACGAAGAATAGCCAATGTCTCACAAAGTGCATGGTTTTTACTTACAGAACCGGCGTGCGGTAAAAACAGCCTTTTTCTGCTGTTCAGGTATAATCCCTGCCATAGCCTGTTTTAACGGAGACGACCGTCTTGACCAACTGGAATTATCAACTGACGCACTTTGTCACTAGCGCGCCAGATATCCGCCATCTTCCTGCCGATACCGGTATTGAAGTGGCATTCGCCGGCCGCTCCAATGCGGGAAAATCCAGCGCGCTGAATACGCTGACCAACCAGAAAAGCCTGGCGCGGACCTCCAAAACTCCCGGACGTACACAGCTGATTAACCTGTTCGAAGTCGCCGAAGGCAAACGCCTGGTCGACCTTCCCGGCTACGGTTATGCGCAAGTCCCGGAAGAGATGAAGATCAAGTGGCAGCGCGCGCTGGGAGAATACCTGGAAAAACGCCTGTGCCTGAAGGGCCTGGTGGTCCTGATGGACATTCGCCACCCGCTTAAGGATCTCGATCAGCAGATGATCCAATGGGCGGTAGAAAGCGATATTCAGGTGCTGGTGCTGCTGACCAAAGCCGATAAGCTCGCCAGCGGCGCGCGTAAAGCGCAAGTGAATATGGTGCGTGAAGCAGTCCTGGCCTTCAATGGCGATGTTCAGGTTGAACCCTTCTCTTCGCTGAAAAAATCTGGCGTGGATAAGCTGCGACAGAAGCTGGATAGCTGGTTTAACGAAATCCCGCCGCAGGAAGCAGAGAGCGCCGTAGACGAGTAATCGACACCAACAGCCGGATAAGAGCGTGCCGCGCCTTGTCCGGGTTCCTCTCCAGCGTCAAGCACAAGCGCGTCCTTCTTTTTGCCACTTTTCTTTCGCGCAATAAAAAACGCCCCGGTCATAAATGACCGGGGCGGCTAAAATATTCAGCCAAATCCGATTACGTGAAGTAAAAGGTCTGAAAGATAGAACATCTTACCTCTGTACCCTACGCGAATAACTTTACTCTTCTTTCGCTCACGGATAAAGCATTTTTTGTAGTTTTTTTTCACTATTTACATAGCAAATTCAAATGATCCTCACAAAACTCTATAAGTTATGTTGCTTACTTACAGAAAATCACGTTGTGCTTTGTATACTTAGTGCGCTTGATCCCAGTTTTCTCCGCTGCCCACTTCCACCAGCAACGGTACCGCCAGCGTAGTGCTGTTCTCCATCAGTTCGTGGATCTTTTTCGATACGGCATCGAGCTCATCCTTATGCACTTCAAAGACCAGTTCATCGTGAACCTGCATGATCATTCGCACGCGAGGTTTCTCGCTCCGCAGCCATTCATCAACGGCAATCATCGCCCGCTTGATGATATCCGCAGCCGTCCCCTGCATCGGGGCGTTAATCGCCGCACGTTCCGCACCGGCACGACGAGCGCCATTGCTGGACTTGATATCCGGCAAATAGAGTCGACGACCATCCAGCGTTTCAACATACCCTTGCTCCTTCGCCTGTGCGCGGGTGCGCTCCATATACTCCAGGACGCCCGGATAACGCTCGAAATAAAGATCCATGTACTTCTGCGCTTCTTTACGCGGGATGTTCAGCTGGCGGGCCAGGCCAAAGGCGCTCATGCCATAGATCAGACCGAAGTTGATAGCTTTCGCACTGCGCCGCTGTTCGCTGCTGACGCTGTCCAGCGGTAAGCCAAACACTTCAGCCGCCGTCGCCCGGTGAATATCCTTCCCTTCCGCGAAGGCGGTCAGCAGGCCTTTATCCCGCGACAGGTGCGCCATAATGCGCAGCTCGATTTGCGAGTAGTCCGCCGAGACAATAACGTAATCTTCTGGCGCGATAAACGCCTGGCGAATACGGCGCCCTTCTTCGTTACGCACCGGAATGTTTTGCAGGTTTGGATCGGTAGACGACAAACGGCCGGTGGCGGTAACCGCCTGATGATAGGAGGTATGTACGCGGCCCGTTTTGGGATTAATCATCAGCGGCAGCTTATCGGTATAGGTCGACTTCAGCTTCGCCAACCCACGGTACTCCAGAATCACTTTCGGCAACGGATAATCGAGCGCCAGCTCTTCCAGTACCTCTTCAGAGGTGGACGGCGCACCACCCGGCGTCTTCTTCAGCGGCTTGATACCCTGTTTTTCAAACAGGATCGTTTGCAGCTGTTTGGTGGAGGAGAGATTAAACGCTTCCCCGGCGATCTCATGCGCCCGCTGCTCCAGCTCAACCAGGCGCTGGGCTATTTCCTGCGAGTGCGCATGCAGCACGGCGGGGTCGATTTTAACACCATTGCGCTCAACGCGTGACAGCACCGGCACCAGCGGCATTTCAATGTGCTGGAAGATATTCAGCGGACCTTCATGCTGCTGCAGCTTCGGCCACATTTTCAGATGCAACTGGAGCGTGACGTCGGCGTCTTCCGCCGCGTAGCGACCCGCCTCTTCCAGCGCAATCTGGTTAAAGGTGAGCTGATTCTTACCCTTGCCAGCGATCTCTTCGAAGGTAATCGTTTTATGCTTCAGCCAGCGGTCGGAAAGACTGTCCATATCATGGCGGCCCGCCACGCTGTCGAGAATGTAAGATTCCAGCATGGTATCGAACGCAATCCCGCGCAGCTCAATGTCGTAATTAGCCAAAATGCCGCGATCGTATTTGAGATTTTGCCCAACCTTGAGCAGCTTCTCATCCTCCAGCAGCGGTTTAAGCAGCGCCAGCACGCGCTCGCGCGGGATCTGATCCGGCGCATCAAGGTAATCATGCGCTACCGGGACATAGGCGGCCACGCCCGGCTCAACAGCGAATGAAAGGCCGACCATGTTGGCGGAGATGTTATCCAGGCTGTCGGTTTCCGTATCAAAGGCAAAGAGCGGCGCTTGCTTCAGCTTATCGATCCAGGTGAGCAGCGTAGCCTCATCAAGGATGGTGACATAGTGCTCTGCTGAAAGTGCAGTAGCGGCCTCAACCTCTGCTTCCGCTTCTACCGCTGCTGCAGGCACTGCAGGTTTCGCAGCCGGTTTGCCCCCCTTCGCCTGCAGCCATTTTCCGGCTTCAACGTCGGTGGTCCAGCGCTTAAACTCATACTGTCTGAACAGCGCCAGCAGATCGTCTGCCGCCGGCGGCTGCACCTCCAGCTCTTCGCACTTGAGCTCCAGCTCGACGTCGGTTTTGATGGTCGCCAGCTGATAAGAGAGATAAGCCACCTCCTTGTTCTGCTCCAGCTTCGCCGCCATCGTTTTCGCGCCGCGGAAGCTCAGTTCAGCGATCTTCTCCGGTTCCGCATACAGCGTATCGAGGCCGCCGAGGCCTTGCAGCAGCGCCTGGGCGGTCTTTTCGCCCACGCCCGGCACGCCAGGAATGTTATCTGAGGAGTCGCCCATCAGCGCCAGGAAATCAATAATCAGCTCTGGCGGGACGCCGTACTTGGTAACCACCTCATCCGGCCCAAGGATAGTGTTGGTCATGGTATTGATCAGGGTGATCCCCGGCGTCACCAGCTGGGCCATGTCTTTATCGCCGGTACTGATCAGCACCGGACGTCCAGCCCTTTCCGCTTCCCGCGCCAGGGTGCCAATCACATCGTCAGCTTCGACGCCCGGGACCGCCATCAGCGGCAGCCCCATCGCTTTCACCATCTTATGCAACGGCTCAATCTGCGCGCGCAGATCGTCCGGCATCGGCGGGCGGTGAGATTTGTAATGTTCGAACAATTCATCACGGAAGGTTTTCCCTTTCGCATCAAAGACCACGACGGCATGAGTCGGTTGATACTGCAGAATCAAACTGCGCAGCATATTCAGTACGCCGTACATAGCCCCGGTGGGCTCCCCTGCGCTGTTAGTCAGCGGCGGAAACGCATGATACGCCCGATAAAGATAGGAGGAGCCGTCAACGAGGATGAGAGGGTTTTCTGGGATCTGAACCATAATTTCCGTGCCTGTTTATCAGATTATGGATAAAGGATGCCACAGACGGGCATGAAATCCTGAATTTTTCCCGCATTTCGCGGAAAAGATTCAACGACCGTCCCGATCGCGCGACAACTTATCTTGTGGATAACTTTGTGCATAGTTTTACAACGTCAGCTTATCCGCCCCTGAAAATAAATGAATAAATAGTATTAGTTATTATTTATCAATAACTTAAAAGAAGATCAACGATCCTGGCATGAATTTGATGACCTAATCTTCCATGTGGATAGAAGATCCTTGTTTTTTTCTGTTCTGGTAAGACCCGTCATTTGCCGCGTTTTCTGGTAAAATCAGCCTCTTGCGCAGCTTAAAGGCGCTCTTTGTCAGCCTAACTTTCTGAATAAACTAACTATGTCGAGATTACTCGCTGCGATAACACTTCCGCTGAGTATCGCCTTAACCATCTTAGTCACCGTTATCTGCTCTGTACCGATCATCGTCGCCGGGCTGATTAAACTGCTGGTCCCCATTCCAGCGGTATGGCGCTCTATATCCGTTTTTTGCAATTTTATGATGTACTGCTGGTGCGAGGGGCTGGCGCTGCTGTTGCATCTCAATCCCTGGCTAAAATGGGACGTCCAGGGTCTGGAAGGCCTGAACAAAAAGAACTGGTATCTGCTGATCAGCAACCACCACAGCTGGGCAGATATCGTGGTGCTATGCGTGCTGTTCCGCAAGCATATTCCGATGAATAAGTACTTCCTTAAACAACAGCTGGCGTGGGTACCGTTCATAGGCCTCGCCTGCTGGGCGCTGGATATGCCTTTTATGCGCCGCTATTCGCGCAGCTATCTTATTCGTCACCCGGAACGCCGCGGTAAAGATGTCGAAACCACCCGCCGTTCATGTGAGAAATTCCGCTCGCACCCAACGACAATCGTCAATTTCGTGGAAGGCTCGCGTTTTACCGACGTAAAAAAGCGCGAGACGCGCTCCCCTTACGACAATCTTTTACCACCGAAAGCGGCGGGTATTGCCATGGCGCTCAATGTTCTCGGCTCGCAGTTCGATAAACTGCTGAACGTTACGCTGTGCTACCCGGAAAATCATGCAAGGCCGTTTTACGACATGCTAAGTGGCCGACTGACGCGCATTGTGGTTCGTATCAATCTGGTACCGATTGGCGAAGAGCTACACGGCGATTACGTCAACGATAAGAACTTTAAGCGTGGTTTCCAGCGCTGGCTGAATGGGCTATGGGAAGAGAAAGACCGTCAGTTAACTGACATCATGCGGGACAAAGCAAGGAAGTCACGGCAAAGTAGATAAAAAAAAGCCGGTCAGTGACCGGCGTTTTTTTTATTTCTTCTCAACCAGCTGCTTCACGGTATCCGCATACTGAGCGACGAAGACATCCATATTGCTGGTGTCCATCCCCTGCGGGTTCAGCTGGTACTTACCATTGACGTACATAGCCGGTACCCCCTGCAGCTGCAGATCGGCTGCCGCTTTCTCCTGCTGAGCGACCAGAGATTTCACCACGAAGCTGTTCCATGCGGCATCGTAGTCTTCCCCTTTCACGCCAGCGTCGACGAACACTTTACGAATGTCAGCCAGGCTCTGTACGGTCTGGTTTTTCTGCACCGCTTCGAACATCGGCGCCGTAATTTTATCTTCAACGCCCAGCGCGATGGCCACAGCCCATGCCTGCGTCAGCTCCTTGCCCAGCGGCCCAAGGAACTCGACATGGTATTTGGTCATTTTGGTGCCTTCTGGCAGTTTTTGGCGCACGCTGTCAGAGACATGCAGCACTTCTTCAAACTGATAGCAGTGCGGGCAGTAGAATGAGAAGAATTCGAGCACCTGCGGCTCGCCAGCAACCGGCTTATCAAGGGTGATGTACTGCTTGCCGTCGGTGATCTGGGCAGCGGATGCACTAAAAGCCAGAATCATACCAGCCAGCGCCAGCCAAACTTTTTTCATGATTTACTCTCTCCTGGATATATCACATTAATACATTGGCGTTAACTGAAGCGGGGGTTCCTGTAGAACCTTCACCTGCTCGAGAAAAGTAGACATCTGCCCTCGCCAGTAATCCTCCCCGGTTAACCAGGGAAAATTAACCGGGAAAGCCGGATCGTCCCAGCGTCTGAGCAACCACGCCAGATAATAAACCAGTCGCATGGCGCGTAAAGGTTCAATAAGCGCGATTTCATCGCTGTTAAAGGGGCTGAATTCCTCATAGGCCTCAACGATGGTCTCCAGCTGCATACGCTGTTCAGCCTTATCGCCGTTGAGCAGCATCCACAGATCCTGAATCGCCGGGCCGGTTCGCGCATCGTCTAAATCGACAAACAGCGGCCCATCGCGCCAGAGGATATTGCCTGCATGACAGTCACCATGCAGGCGCAAAGTAGTCCCGCCACCGTGCCATTGCGTCATGACGGCAGCGATGAGTTTATCGGTCGCCTTCAGGAAATCGGCCTTCAGGCCTGAGGGGATAAGCGTCGACTGTTCAAATACCTGGCGTGGTTCCAGCAGATATTCCTGCACGCCAATCTCCGGACGCGCAGAAAAGCGCTGTTTGCGCCCGGTCTGGTGCAGGCGCCCCAGATAACGGCCAACCCACTCCATCTGATCAAGGTTATCCGCCTCGAACTGTCGGCCGCCAAGGCTTGGGAAAACGGCAAAATAAAACCCCTGATGCTGATGAAGCGTACTGTCGTTAAATAACAGCGGCGCAGCAACGGGCACTTCATCTTCTACAAGCTGAAGCGCAAACTGGTGTTCTTCAAGGATTTGTGCTGCCGACCAGCGCTCAGGACGATAGAACTTCACCACATAACGATGGCGCTCTTCGTCCTGGAACTGATAAACGCGGTTCTCATAGCTGTTCAGCGGGGTAAGACCGGAGTCCACCCGCATACCCAGATCGAATAACCCATCGATAATGGTATCCGGGCGAAGCGTCTGAAAAGTAAAAGCCTTATCGTGCATCCTGACATCCGATAATCGTACGAATAGTTCAGGATATCATCTCATTGCGCTTTACGCGGCAGCGCTTACAACCTTTTACTCTTTTATTACGCCGCGGGCGCGCAGCAGCGCGGTTTTAAAGTCTTCTTCATAATCCTTCTGAATACCCGGGATGACAGCATCTTTTGAAGAATCACGCATCTTTAGGTGATAGATCAGAATATCGTCGGAAAGATCGCTCAGTTCGCCATCATAGCCAGCCTCTTTCGCCAGTTTCTGCAAAAATTGCATCAGGTTCAGTTCTGGCTCTTTCTGCCAGGCGGGCTGGAGGAGTTCAATTACTTCATTCAGACGTTTACATTTCATGGTCATGCTCCTTACTCTTGATAGGGACAAGTTAACAGGGTCAATCCCACAATGAAAGAGGCGATATTCATATGCAAAGCGAGGCGATAACCGGCGTCGTGCTGGCGGGCGGCAGGGCCACGCGAATGGGCGGCATTGATAAAGGATTACAGTTGCTCAATGGACGTCCTCTCTGGCGACACGTCGCGGAAGCATTAGCCCCGCAGGTAGATGAGTTAGTCATTAGCGCCAATCGTCATCTTGAACAGTGGCGTGCCAGCGGATATCCGGTCTTTCGAGACATACAGGAGGGTTATCAGGGGCCGCTGGCCGGAATGCTTGCTGTGATGCAGCAGGTCGCGAGCCCATGGTTTGTTTTTTGCCCCTGCGACACGCCGTTCATTCCGTCCTTTTTGGTGGAGCGCTTTATCCAGCAGAGAGGGGACGCACCGGTCGTTTGGGCCCATGACGGCGAACGGGATCATCCTGCCGTTGCATTAGTTCATCGTCAAATCATTCCGGAACTGGAGGCTTATCTGGCACATGGAGAGCGCAGGGTGATGGTTTTTATGCGACAAATGGGTGGGCGCCCGGTGAATTTCAGCGATGTGAAAACTGCTTTCATTAATGTAAATACGCTCGAAGATTTGCAGCAGATGCAGGAGCCATCATGATCCCATTACTGGCGATCGCCGCATGGAGCGGTACCGGAAAAACAACATTATTAAAGCGTCTTATCCCTGAGCTTTGCGCTCTAGGATTACGCCCGGGACTGATAAAGCACACCCATCATGATATGGACGTGGATAAGCCGGGCAAAGATAGCTATGAACTGCGTAAGGCGGGCGCTGCGCAAACTATTGTCGCCAGCGAACAGCGGTGGGCATTGATGACCGAGACGCCAGAGAAGCCGGAATTAGATCTCACGTGGCTGGTCAGTCGAATGGATGCCAGCAAACTGGACCTGGTTTTAGTGGAGGGGTTCAAACATGAACCCGTGCCGAAGATCCTGCTTTTTCGGCAAAACAGCGGCCATCGTGTAGAAGAGCTGGTAATTGATGAGCATACCATCGCCGTGGCCAGCGATGTATCGATCGTGACCTCACTTCCGTTGCTGGATTTAAATGATGTACCACAGATCGCGACATTTATTGTGAGTTGGTTAGAGAGGCAATAGTCATTTATCGACGGTGATATAGGAGGGATTTTCCCGGAGGCGGTGCTGCGCACCTTGTCCGGCCACAGGGACGTAGCCCCGTGTCGGATCCGTAGCCCCGGTAAGCGCAGCGCCACCGGGGAGATATACCCCACACAGCAAAAAACCCCGCACCTTTCGGGACGGGGTTCTTGTTAAAACGCAAAAAAGCTCAGCCTTCCGACTGAGCTTTCTGCTTTATTTGATGCCTGG